>CALFIU010000173.1 GCA_937877455.1 uncultured Bacteroidales bacterium | reverse complement strand
ACGCAGCCTTATATTTCATCTGCGTCTGAAACGATTGAATTAACCTATATTCAGTTCTCAATAAAGGAGCTATATGTGTTTATTTAATTACCGATTGAGTACAAACTCAATCACATCTGTATTTTTCAATAGCATCCTCAAGACTTTCGCCTATCTCAAAAATAGGATCGTAATCTACCATAGACTGAAGTTGCATGACATCAATAGCTTCTGATGTTTCTTCAAGTTCTTTGCGAAGCTTGGACACCTTCTTCTTGATTTCGTTTCTATCGTAGTCGATTGTCGTTACCTGTTCGATATCGTAACGATAAGATACCTGTTCGCCAGCTTCATTAAATTTCTCTGCCGATCCTTTGATGACCGATTCTGTTGGTTTCAAAGAAGCCATCATTTCGTAGCGTCTTAGAATATTACGCTTCTTGTTGTTCATGGCGATCATGGCATCAAAATACTTTCCATGATAAAACTTCGCATCATTGATGGCGGTTGTCAACTTATCCATTTCTTCAACAATCACATCAATAAACCTTACAAGATCATTGATAGTGTAAGGAAGTTCCTGTGATTTTTTGATGATGATTTCCTCGTCCTGCGCCTCTGAATAAGATTTCTTTCGTAAGTGTTTCTGTTTGGTCGTTGTGATGTTGTCATTGTACGAAAGCACAGAAAGCGCACCATTGAGTAGCTGAGATAGATAATTTTGTAATTCAAACGATTTCTTCAAAGTAATCATTTCTTTTTCCTCCTGACTCATTTATTAGATTTAAGTATTTATTCAAAACTTTTCTGAAGGCGCACCCGACACAGAGCTACGTCTTATATCGGATACGCGCACAAGAAAAGAGAGAGATAAAGAAAGTCGAAAGGGAAACAAAGCTCTATTCCCCTTCATTATTACAAATAATGCAAAATAAATCTTGCGTGAATAAAGTGGCTAAAACTGTGGGTTTATTAAAGGTTGAAAAATAATTCTCTCAAAATCGTTGTGCGGAATTTTGTGATGATGTCGGTGTTGATTTATATCTCTTTCTAATTCTATCATCTGCTTTTCTTTTTTCTTTTTGGCAATCATCGCATCGACATGTTTTATTATTTAGCGCGTTAACTATAATAATTTTGCCACAATCAATACATTTAACTTGTTTTGTTTCCTGCGGATTGTAGGCGGCGCAAGTAGGACAGTATTTCTTATTTCTGTATTTGTTATTTTTGATTAACCTTCCGCATTCCGCACATCGTATATAATTTTCGCCAGTGCGATAAAGATACTCGTTTCCAAGATCACGAAAGTCATTCACAAAAAATATCTTTTTACTTTCTTCATTTACAAACAAAACTTTGAGATTGAGATTTTCTACTCGTTTCGCAAATTCAGCTAAACCAGAATGAATGATAGCACCTATGTGTTTAGCTCTCATATCCACACCACAAGATATATTTGCTATTTTGAAGATTTCTTTAATGTCGGTGTTTACCCAATTATTGTTGGTTTTTCTTTTTTGATTATTTATCTTAGCTATACAGAGAAGAGTGAAGGCAAGTTTACCGAGCGTCCTGTTGCCTAATTCTTGTATCTTTTCCCATTCATTTTCAGTTATCCAAACGCCATCAGACTCAAACAACTTTTCTTTTGCATTTTTGTTTGCAGTCTTTTCTATAACTTCAGTCCAGTACGATTTATTCATCGTGTATTTCGGATAAGCAACCTCTAAAAAATTCTGAAGCTCTACACATACTGCTTTTCTTTTCATTCCTTGCGAGTAATAGTATTTTGCAAGGATTGAAAGAGTAGTATACACATTGTCACCAACATCTTTATTTTTTATTCTTATTTGCGCATATTCGTTTTCATTTATAACAATCATTCAACATCTTCCTCATCAACAGTAATGTTTTTCATTGCAAAACCAAATCCCATATATTTAAAATCCCAACTATCATTTAGTTCAGGATAAGAAAGCATATATCCGTTTCTTTTTAAAAGATTTTTGATAAACACATTTCCGCAAATATCCCAAGCAAACTGTTTTGAGTTTTCCGTTTTGTAGCAGATATCCAGAACGATGTTACAAAGTTCATCTTCATTAGTGCATATAAGTTCGCAATCCTTCTTAAACCCTTCTACAAGTTTTCTGCGCTCTGTTTGAGGATCGTCAATTCTTTCGGTCGATTGTCTCTTTCTGAAATCTTCAACTTTAGCGAGATACTCTTTATATGCCTTTTTGATATCGTTATAATTGCGCTGCGAATATTCTGTGTCTGATTTTAATATGCTGTAATCAAAACCACTTGTTGAATTGATTTCTTTTAAGTATCCGTTAAACGCTCTTTCAAAAATCCAGCTGATACGATTGATAACACATGGGTTCATTCCTACTGGCATTAACATGTCATAATAATCAAGGAAGGATTTCTCATCTGGCTTTAATCGTTCTCTTTGAACATTTGTTAAATCTTTCAGATGCAGACCAAACAGAGCATTAAACTTGAAATCAACATTCTTATAATAAGCATCGTATTCTTTCTTTAAATGCGGATAAACATAAATCATGAAGTACGGCTTTCTGTCGGCAACAATGTTCATGTCAAAGTTTTTCTTTTCGATTTCTTCTTCGCTATCATCAGACTTTGGCACATTCGATCTGCGGTTATACCAAGACTCTGGCATAGGTTTTGCAATAATACCTTTTGCACGATCAATCGTATTCTGCTGATAAAGCTGACCACACATAATGCGATCACTAAGCTCATCATACATTTCTTTTGGCAAATCAGGATTAGCCTGAACCTCAATCATAGTTGTTACCCTGTTTGTCACTGTGCCTATATCATCATTAAATGCGAGCTTGTTCGCTTCAATGATTGATTTTTCAGTAGGTATGATTTTGTCCGCTTTGCGCTGTGTGCAAATGATAGTAGGAGAGTTCTTTGTATGCTTCAGAATAATAGGATTGTCTGTATCCATATTTGTGTCGCCATCTTTATCTGCTCCATTCATGGCATCGCACGTTGTATCCCAAGCATTTAATATAATTGCCGTAGTTATGTACTGATACCAATGCATTACATCATCGCTACTGTTAAGTTTGAGCTTTCTAATATTATTATGGCAAGTCATCGGAGCGCGGAAACATGATAACTCTTTACTTCCTTTATCAATCCAATATCTGTGAAAAAGCTCCCCTTCTTTTAAAAGACCCGTAACTTCCAAACCAAACATACTCTGGCATAAAGCGTATGGATCTCCAGATATCATGGCATAGTTCGCATCTATTGAAAGAACGCCTTTCTTGGCATCATTTATTCTCTTACTAATCATTGTCATGATGCGCTTATGAACAAATGGATCATTTATCATCTGCGGTTCAATCATCAGCGCACGAGATACGCAGTCGAAATTCTCTGTACCAAATCCAGCAAACACATTCTTTTCATTCAGCCCCATTCCGCAAAGGAATATAATCGCTTTGCGGTAGTCCATGCCAAATATGTCTTTAATGCTATCTATCGTTGGTTTGCAAAGTTCATAAAGCTCTGCATTACTAAATTCATAGCTTTGAAGGAATTGATAATTCGTGTTATGAATATGTTCAAGTTCCATCGGAGTTGTCTTAGTTGCAGAAAATTCATAGTGGTTCTTTTCACAATTGGAGTAGAAATCTTCCCAACTGGAATACGCATCCCATAGTTTCAGCATAGATGTAGTCAGGATCACATCAGCTTCGCGCACATCGCGTTTATCGCCCCATGCGTCTTTAATCGTGTAAGTTCCAGCAACTTTTTCTGCAAACTCCATATAATCGAATGTATAGACCATCCCTTTAGTCCATGCATATCTGCATGTAAATCCAGATATAGTTTTCTCTATATCATTCAACGCCTTATTAACTTCTAAAGAATACTGCGGTGACATTAAGCCATAGCCATCAGAATCATTATGTTCAATATCGTATCCTTCAACATGAGTGAGAGTGGGTTTTCCTTCATTCGCGTCATCAATCAGAATTACGTCATCTTTAAAATGCGTGACACAATCATTAACAACAATTATTCCTTTTGGTTTCGGAAGGACAACAGAACCAGAACATACGAGTGCCTGATATGCTTCTAATTTTGCAGGAACTAATAACTGTTCTTTGTTGCGCCCATTATCTATTCTTTTCTGAAGTTCATCATGAAGTCGTTTGCTTACATAAACAATCGTGGAGTTTTTAATTCCCCCATTCGTTCCGAGCAGTCTTTGATATTCAACGCCATTAACAC
>CALFIU010000172.1 GCA_937877455.1 uncultured Bacteroidales bacterium | reverse complement strand
GCCGCAGGGCGATCCAACCAAACTGCCATATACTATCTGCGGTCCATATCTTAAAGAACTTTTTGACAAAGCATTTATTGCAGGGTTACATAATCCGCAACAACGCCCAACCGCTCAAATGTGGGAAGATGCGCTTGTAAAAACAACTGACCTTGTGCAACCGTGCCAAAATCCACAGTGCGAGGCGCATTGGTATGTGTTCGACAACACCACCAAACCGCGTTGTCCATTTTGCGGTACAGAATACAAAGGACAATTGCCAATTCTTAATTTCTACTATGCACCACGTCAAGGCAAATTCATATCGGAAAACTACCGGCTGATGGTTTACGACAAGCAAACACTCTACATGTGGCACGCCAACAGTTATGTGAGCCCTAACGAGAAAATAAGTGATGCGGACAAAAAGCCCGTTGGCGATTTCCATTTCCACAATGATCAATGGATTCTTATAAATCGTCGCTTGCCGAGTATGTATGATATTTTAGACGATGGCTCCAAAAAGCAAATCAAAGAGGGCGAATTTCTGCCACTTACCGATGGGCGTAAGATTCTTCTCTCAACTGGGAATGGCGGACGTTTAGTAGTTGTTCAACTTGTAAATAATTAGAAATATGAGAGTTAGAATGTTATTTGCGTTGCCGTTTTTGCTTCTGTTTTCAACAGAAGTTTCTGCCAAAAAAGGTATCCCTTTGCTTTTGATAGCAATAGGTTTAATTATATGGCAATTAAAATGAAGTAAAAAGGTATTTTAATTATGGCGATAAACTTAATAAAAACGAAAAGTATTGATAAACAATATGAAAGCGATGCAGCTTCGGCATCATTAAATCAAAACAATGTGGAAAACAACGATTGGACTGATGTGTTCAATTTACAGGGAATCAATAATCTGTCAAATTGGATGAGGTTTATAGGCCTATGCATTGCCATATATTTTATCATTTTAACGCTGCTGCTATTTGGCTGCTTGTTTTTGGAAAAAATAAAAGGATATAAAACAGCAATGCTTGTAGCCTTGTTGGTTATTATAGGCTGTTTCCTTTTAAACCTATGTGTAATACGTTCTGCCAAAGCCTTGAAAAGATTTGCAATTGAAAAATCACCAAAATCATTGAACGATGGATTGATGCAATTGCGACTATTCTGTAAGATAAACGGGATACTACTGATAGCGTGCTTTGGTATATACGTTTTGTTAATAGTTGTTGGGTTAATGCTATATTGACAATGTACTATATAATCCGCAACGGTCAGCAATACGGTCCTTATTCATTGGATGTGCTTCGGCAATATGTTGAGGCTGGTCAATTGTTGCTTCACGATAAAGCGGTTTCCGATACTAAACCGGACGATATTCAGACGGTAAAGTATTTTCTTAGGCAACAGAATGTAAGGGTCAGGATTCCGCACAAAGGAGCATTATTGGACCAAATCAAAGATATTGGTCGTGAACTGATACTTCCGCAAAGCACGTTTCAACATAAAACGTGGATTAGCGACAAACGCTTGCTATTGCTCGCTCTTGTCGGGTTAGTGCCACTGGGATTGCTTGCCATTGGTGTTGTCGGTCTTGCCGCAGAAGTGTTCCCGTTTGCAGTGTTCTATTTGGTATCGCTCTATTTTTCCGTTATTTGGGGACTATTCTTTTACTATTTCTTCAGCACATCACAAGTCAAACTGAAGACCACTTTGCTGATTTTCTTTTTGACACAAATCGCTGTGTTTGTGATTTTCGGATTAGGTATCAACAACATCAATCCATTCTATCATATCAATAATGAAAATGCAGGTTTTTTATTGAGAATAGTGTTCTTCGTTTTTGCAGTTGGCTTGACAGAAGAATTGACCAAAGCCGTACCACTTTGGTTAGTATCGGCACAAGCTAAAGAGCCTCTGATTCCTCAAACACTTGTCTTTTACGGACTTATATCAGGCATCGCATTCGGCGTGTTTGAAGGTGTGGAATACCAAATGGGGATTAATGCCAATTTGGACTATACAACATCGTTTTTCTACAACATTGCACGGCTCACAAGCCTGCCTTTCCTACACGCCATTTGGTGCGGCATTGCGGGTTATTTTTCAGCCTTTGCTTTACTATACCCGAAATACAGGAAATCACTCTATTTCCTTGCAATTGCTGTGCCTATGGTTCTGCACGGCTTATACGATGCGTTAGGCACTTTTTTCGGGCTGATGATTTCGTTCATAGGCGTTGTGCTATTAATGACATATTTAAAAACAGGTGTTAATTATCAATCAAAATTAAGAAATTGAATTATAACTATTTATACTATGAAAACAACACATCATTACACAGGATTGACCGATGCTGAGGTGCTCGAAAGCCGAAAAAAGTATGGAGTGAACATCTTAACACCACCTGAAAAAGAAACACTATGGGACACTCTCAAAGAGGCGTGTACCCATTGGATTGCAATTTGCATGAGCGTTTTGTTTATAGCGTCTATACTTATGGCAAGTATTGGCTTAGTTTCTTGGACAATTCCTGCTGTTGTTTTATGTTCTACAATACTCATTATCATCGTAGGATTTTTTGGAGGTTTTGGCGACCCGTTGTTCAAAATCCTAATCACAGCCTTCATCTTGTCAATGGGTATAAACATTTATGAATACGAATGCGTAGAGGGTGTTACTTTTTCGACATTTTTTGAGCCGATAGGCATTATTGTCGCTCTATTGCTGGCTACAGGCGTGGCATTCTTCCTCGAACGCAGTAACGAGAAAACTTTCCATAGCCTGAATGAAGTCAACGATGACACTCTTGTGAAAGTTATCCGTAACAACAATGTGTGCCAGATTCCGCGCAAGGATATTGTTGTGGGCGATATTGTGATTCTTGAGGCAGGTGAGGAAATTCCTGCCGATTGTGAATTGCTCGAATCGCTTAACCTAATAATGAACGAATCGTCACTTACTGGAGAACCGCAAGCCGACAAAACAACAGACGAAAGTCAGTTCGACAAGGATGCGACATATCCTTCAAACCACATAATGAAAGGCACAACTGTTATTGAAGGGTATTGTATAGCAAAAGTTTTCAATGTAGGCGATGCTACAGAATGTGGGAAAGTGTTTGAGGCCGCACAAGTTAATGAGGGCGACCCAACTCCATTAAGCGAAAAACTCGACTCTTTAGCCGACCTAATCACTAAAACAAGTTATGTACTTGCGGCTCTGATACTCATAGGTCGAATCGCAACATATTTTTTCATCGGTAATCATGAATTTGAGTGGCTCGATTTCACCACATATATTCTCAATACAGTGATGATTGCCGTAACGCTGATTGTTGTGGCAGTACCCGAAGGGTTGCCAATGAGTGTGACGTTGAGCCTCGCGTTCAGTATGCGCAAACTAATGAAAGAGAACACTTTGCCTCGCACAATGCACGCTTGCGAAACAATGGGCGCAACCTCGGTAATTTGTACCGATAAAACCGGAACGCTGACACAAAATCAAATGCAAGTGTCCGAAACAAAACTTGCCGATACCAAGCCTGAATTAGTTGCAGAAATGATTGCTGTAAACACTACGGCCAATCTTGATTTTGCCGACCCGAAATCAATCAAGGCTATTGGCAACCCGACAGAGGGCGCATTGTTGTTGTGGCTGCACACCAACGGCACCAATTATCTGCCTATTCGCGAAGATGTGCAAATTATCGACCGCTTGCCATTTTCAACTGAGAACAAGTATATGGCTACTGTTGTTATGTCGAAAGTGTTGGGCAAAAAGGTGCTTTATGTAAAAGGCGCCCCCGAAATCTTAATGGGTATGTCCGACCTTTCCGCTTCCGATAAAGAGGCATACGAGAATGTGTTGCTCGATTGCCAAAACAAGGCTATGCGCACGTTGAGTATGGCATATTTAGAGTTGAGCGATGCTGATTTTGAGTTGCGCGGAGGAAAATTAAATATCAACAATTTGCAATTTGTTGGTGTGTTTGCAATTTCCGACCCTGTGCGTAATGATGTACCCGCCGCAATTCAAAGTTGTATTAACGCTGGCATTCAAGTAAAGATAGTTACTGGCGACACACCTGGGACTGCCAAAGAAATAGGTCGTCAAATTGGTTTATGGACAGATAGTGATACTGACAGCAACATACTTACTGGCACAGCGTTCGCTGCAATGAGCGACGAGGAATTGTCAACCCGTGTTCAAGAGTTAAAGATTCTGTCTCGTGCCCGTCCTAATGACAAAGAAAGGCTTGTGAAAATGCTGAAAAATCAGGATTTGGTTGTTGCCGTCACTGGCGATGGCACCAACGACGCGCCAGCACTCAATGTTGCCGATGTGGGCTTGTCGATGGGTGATGGTACAGCCGTTGCCAAAGAAGCCAGCGATATGACCATTCAAGACAATTCATTCCATACTATTGAGAACGCAGTAATGTGGGGGCGTTCGCTCTACAAGAACATTCAAAGGTTTATTATGTTCCAAATGACCATAAATGTTGCCGCTTGTCTTATAGTGCTCATTGGTGCGTTCATTGGTACCGAATCGCCATTAACTGTAACGCAAATGCTTTGGGTAAACCTGATTATGGACACCTTCGCTGCAATTGCTTTGGCTTCGTTGCCACCTTCACAAACCGTAATGAACGAAAAACCACGCAATGTTAATGACTCCATAATTAGCAAATCTATGGCATGGAACATTTTTGGTGTCGGAGGATTCTTTACGTTGCTATTACTTGGCGTACTCATAATTATGCAACATGCAAATATTACATCTGTTATAGATCTATTCTCGCCCACTTATGGTTGCTACGATGGTTTAAGTACGTATGAATTGAGTTTGTTTTTTACAATTTTCGTAATGCTTCAGTTCTGGAATATGTTCAATGCCAAAGCCTTTATGACTGGTGAATCAGCATTTGCTCGATTTAATGAGTGTAAAGGTTTTATAATGATTGCTATTATAATATTTATAGGTCAAATAGTAATAGTCGAAATTGGAGGACAAATGTTCAATGTAACACACATTTGTTTAAAAGATTGGATTGTAATAATATGCGCAACTTCAATGGTGCTTTGGGTAGGAGAAATTGATAGAATAAAACGAAGATTAAAAAATTTGAAATGATTACGAAAGGACACACCGAATCATGGTGTGTCTCTTTCTAATTTATTGCAATAATGGAATGAGAAATTAAAAAAAAAGAGTGCGGTAAAAATTGAAACTTAAAATATATTAATAAGTACAATGATAAAAGGAGAAGTTTTGCTTCTGAAGGCAATGAAACAATTTTTAAAAGTCAACTAAAAAAAAATAGGGTATCTATGTTCTGTTGGGGTAGAATATTGGAAAATCCCATAGAAAATAAATGATATACCGTTATTCAATGCTTCTTCAAGGGATAAAGCCTCACAGCCCTTTGCCAACGTGCATTGTATCGCCATTTATAAAGTTTTCATTGTCAATTACTTTTTAGGATGTATGGCAAAATAGTTTGTTTTCTTATCTTTGGGCAATCAAACATCGATTAAGACAATGGGCATATATCTCAATCCGAGCAACATTGGTTTCAAAGAGACCTTAGCAGCAAGAATATACATTGATAAAACAATGTTAATCAGTGAATTGAATAAATTTATTGATGAGGCGAATAAATACGTTTGTGTCTCTCGTCCACGCCGTTTCGGGAAGACAATAGCCACAAATATGCTCTGCGCTTATTACTCAAAAGGCTGCGATTCGCGCGAATTGTTCAAAGATTTGAAGATTTCAAAAGCTGAAAACTTTGAGGAGTATCTCAACAAACTCAATTTCATAAAGATAGATATTGCGAGTGAGTATCAGAATGCACCCCAAGGAGCACACATGCTTGAGTTGTTGACGGATAGAGTGCGCACTGAATTTCACGAACAGTTTCCACAAGTAAAATTTACGCCTAATGCGACCATTGCCAATTGTATTCAAGATGTCTATACAGCTACAAATGAGCGTTTTGTAATTATTCTTGATGAATACGATTGCCTCGTTCGCGATACATTTGGAACAGACCTATTTGCTGATTATTTGAAGTTTCTCAACGGACTTTTCAAGAGTAACACCCTACGCCCCGCCATTGCCCTTGCGTATATCACTGGCATTCTGCCAGTTGTGCGAGATAGAGTGCAGAGTAAGCTCAACAACTTTGAAGAATACACTATTCTCGACGCTTATGAACTTGCTGAATATGTGGGTTTTACTGAAGAAGAGGTCATCCCACTTTGTGAAAAGTATGGCATCGACCATCTGCGTTGCAAAAAAGAGTACGACGGCTACGGACAGAATGGATATGTTATTTACAATCCAGAGTCGGTGGTGAAGTGTATGCTGAAGGGAAAATTTGGCAATTATTGGGGTAAGACATCTAGTTATACAGTGATTACCAAGCGATTAGAAGCCAACTTCAAAGGCATAAAAGACGATGTTATCAAGATGCTCGCTGGCGAAAGTGTTGAGGTGAACGTAACGCGCTACATGAACACTATGACCGACTTCAACAACAAAGACGACGTGTTCACATACCTCATTCACCTTGGTTATTTGGTCTACGACAACGTGAAAGAGACTTGCCGTATACCAAATTTTGAGGTGCGCAAAGAGTGGTATAACGCCGTTGAAGACCTGCCCGACTACTCCGTAACCGACCAGATAATCAAAGACTCACGTGAGGCGTGGAACCAACTTCTCGAAGGCAATGCCGATGCCGTTGCCAAAGCCCTCGATGAGAGCCACATACACGTTACTTCTCATAGAAATTACAACAACGAAGCAGCTCTCGCATCTGCTGTATATCTCGCATTTATCTATGCGCTAAATAATTACACCGTCATCAAAGAGGCTTCGG
>CALFIU010000171.1 GCA_937877455.1 uncultured Bacteroidales bacterium | reverse complement strand
ATAAAGGCAACCTCCTGTTCGTCGCCATCAATTACGACGAGGACACCAAAAAGCACGAGTGCGAGATTACGGAGTGGGAAAAGTAAGGGGTGTACCCCTAAAACTACTTTTTTATCAATAGTCCGTCTTTGTATTTATCCTTAAAAACACTTTTGCCGGTAGAAGGGTCTGCGTAAACGACTTCTTCTATCAATGACTTTTTTACTTTGTATGTTGCGTTCAAATCTCTTCCATTCTTGTTTTCGGTGCGGGTGAATTTTCCTGAATAGGGTTGGTCGGTGTCAAGGGCGTAAAACAGCCACGGTTTGTTTGTATCATCTTTGTTTTCTATATAATAGACATTTTGATTGTAAAATCGAAACGTCCAATTGCCGTTGTTTCTGCCGTTATAGTTTTGTCCATCAATTATAATACGGTTCTGATGATCATAGACTTGTGTCTTGCCCTGCGGTTGTGGCTTGTAGTTCGACAACGTAAGAGGCAAAATACGCGTCAGCAAACTATCAGGATGGATGTTGTAGTAATATTCTGTGGCAATTTTTGATATGTCAGAATTTTCTTGATGTGTGTAAAACGATGTTATCCTGCCTGTGAAATTGGAACTACGTTTTTCGATGAGTTCAAATTCAAATTGCTTTGTCTTGTCATCGTTGTACATTATCTGGCTTTGCATCACGCCGTTTTTGAAATTATTTTCAAGGAAAGTCGAGCCATCAATATTATACCAATATTGACGACCGTCTAAAACTCCGTCCGTAAAATTGTTTGTATAGCGTTTACGTCCAGATGAATACGCAAACTCTTCGCATAGACCGTCAGGCTTGCCGTTTTTGTAGTTCCAACAATACTTGGCATCTTCGGTGGTGTCGATGTCTATCCAACGCCCGTAACGCTTATCAAAAAAATACTCGCCTTCTGATATGATATTTCCGTCATTGTCGTGTCGTTCGTAGTGTCCATGACGTTCCCCGTTTTTATAATTACAAATATAGTCGATAGAATCTTTAATATCTTGTTTCATATAATCCAATGAAGGATTACTAAAATAATTGTTAGCCATATAAGCCTCTTTGAATTTTGTAAACTTGCCGTCTAATTCTCCATTATGATAATTTGCAATGCAGTCTAAGGCGTTGTTGATGTAATAATATTTCCATAAACCTTCTTTTTTATCATTGACAAAATTACCTTCTGCTTCTATTTGAAAAAATTGGTTTTGATATGTCCAATGTCCTGTTTTTTTACCGTCGCTGTATTGACCATTATCTGATATAAAAAGATTCTCATCATCGAATAAAAATTGAGAATTCAGCAAAAAAGAACCGCGTTTTACTATGTATTCGCCGTGAAGTTTTCCAAATTGATAATTGCAATAAACAATAGAATCACAGCCTGCTTCCCATTCTTTGGCTGCACCGTGTAACATACCGTTGGTGTAATTTGAATAAATGACGGTGTACCACTTGCCGTCTTTCAACATCTTGGTTTCCCAATAGCCGTCTTTTTTATCGTTGGCATAGTTACCTATTGTCTGTATGGTCATATCTCCATCATCGTTGTATAAATATTCGATGTATTTACCGTTTTTTTCGTCGTTTTTATAGAAACATTCCTTGATTTTCCTGCCGTCAGTGTCGAAATTGGTGATCAGTCCGTCTTTTTTATCGTCAATATAGTTGCCTGTGGCGCGGATTTTTCCGTTGTAATGGTAGGCTGTGAACTTGCCGTTTGCCTTGCCGTTTTTGGCAGTGTATTCAAAATTTTTGTCGCCGTATTCGTCATATTCGGTAATGAGTCCGTTTTTTTCGCCGTTGAGCAATGTGCCTGATATTTTGGGTTTTCCGTTTTCGTTATAGAAGATATACGAGCCATTACCTTTGCCATTTACGTATGTTATTACGCTTTGCAAAGTGCCGTCTTCAAAATACGAGTAGCATTTGCCATGACGTTTGCCATCTTTGAGTGTGTAACGCTCTTTTATATTGGACGTTCCGTAATAATAATCGACTTTTTCGCCGTTGTCGTTGTCGTAGATTCCGCCTTTACGGGTAAGGGTTATGATGTATGAAACCATTGTGCCGCCGCCGTATGCGCGTTCCTGTGTGGAAGTTTGGATTACGAGCACAAACGACGGACTACTGTAAAAAGCGGCGATAGAATTGTCATATATTTTGCTGTCGGTCTGTTTGTAACCGTTGGCAGCAAGGGAGTTTTTGATGGCTTTATAGGCGTTATCGGTAGGTTGGTAGTCAATTTCTTCAACACGTCCGTTGTATGTATAGAATCTGAACCACGCTGTGGCACGGTCGTCGTACCAAGCGTCTTTGCCGTATGCGTAACTGATTGTGGAATATTCGTATGTGTCGCCACGTTTAGAATTATGGTATTCCCAACCTTTGCGCGTAAGTGTGTTTGCGCCCGTTTCCCAGTTGGAGAGTTTGCATAAGGTTTGCAATTCGCCCAAAGTGAGGGTTTGAGCGGAGGCTGAAATCGCTAAAAGTGAGTATATTATTGATAATAATTTTTTCATAGTTTACTGATATTTGCGTGAAATTGTGATACGGTAAACTGCATCTTGACCACCGTATTGATTGCCAGCAGTTGAGTTTGTCAGTTTTAAGTCAAAGGATTTGTTTGTGTAGAATGTTGAGATGTCACCGTTTTTTATTTCGCTGTCGGTACGTTTGTATCCATTAGCGGCAAGTGAATTCTTTATTATGTTGAAAGTGTTTTTTGGCGCTTGATACCAAACTTTTTCCACTTGACTGCCATCAATATAGAAAGTCAGCCATGCTGATGCGTAGTCGCCGTTCCATCCGCTTTTCGAATATGCAAATTCGATAGTTGAGTAATGGTCGTAGTCGCCTTTTGACGAGCCGTGAAATTCCCATCCTTTTCGGGTGAGTAGGTCGTTTCCATTCTGCCAATTAGCAAGTTTACAGAGGTTTTGCAGTTCTGCCAACGTTAAGGATTGAGAGGCGGCAGATATGGTAAAAAATGCCAAAATGAGAGTTAAAAATTTTGTTTTCATGGTTTATAGTTGTTTAGAAAGTTCTTGTATTTCAATGAATTCATTATAGGTCAAATTATCTTTCGATAATCGAGCGTAAAGGTCGTTAGCCAAAGACACTTTTTCTGCGTCATAATTTTTCATAAAATTCTGCGGATTAACTTTCTTTCGTAACTCGTTGAGCAACGATGGTTCTATCAAAGATATTTTTAGTCTTTCTACGGCTTGCTTTTGGATTTCGTCCATCAGTTCTTTGTCATCAGGACTTGTTTGCAAAAGTCTCTGATAGATTTCGTTGGCGGCATCCACTTTTTCCTTGTCGTAGTTTTTAATGAAGTTAGACGGATTGCATAGCCTTTTAAGCTTATCGTAAAGGGATTCGGATTGAAGTTTTTGTTTTTTCTTTTCCATAACGATTAATGGGATTATTATGGCTAATAAAACCACCGTAAGCCATATTGCCCATTTTATGCGGAGAGATTGTTTGTCGGAATTGATTGTCAATATATCTTCGTGAATCTTCCATTTAGATAACCACACTCTCGCATCATATACTTTATAATATCCATTATACATATATGTATTGTCTACTCCATTGATATCAAATGGTATTTCATGGTAATAAGTGTAACATGAATATTTATCCCAAACGCTCTCAGGTTGTTGTCCATAATTATCTATGTAAAAATAATAATACCGATTATTACTTGATTTAAGCTCTGTAATTATATCATAAAAATTTCTCATATATCTTCCTTGGGATATATACGATGAATTCTCTGATTTTGTCCAAAATTCATACGCAGATTCTAACGCTGTTTCAACCGATGGTTCGTAAGTATAATAAGAGTATTCTTGTTTAAAATATCCAACTGCATAGGGAAATATTGCATAAATATAAAAAAAAGGAGAGCCCATACTCCAAATATTACCATTATTGGTCTCGTGACCAGCATGATATATACTCAGGAGTTGCCAATTTTTCACTTTCATTATATATAATTTTGATATGGGGACTTCTAAAAATTATTTTTTCGTGTCATTGCATCGAACCTTGCGAAGTCCT
>CALFIU010000170.1 GCA_937877455.1 uncultured Bacteroidales bacterium | reverse complement strand
CGGCTAAAATCTCCTTAAAACCGACGTTGCTTGGATTGAGGTAAATGCCCATAGTAACTTGCGCTTTTTATGTTCGATGCAAAGTTAGCAAAAATAATTTTAAATCACTAATCGCTGCCTGCAATTCTTCCAAAAAATGTGCTGCGTGTCCGCCGTCCATCTGAACGTGGTGAAATTTTGAATATGCTTATTGATGTGATTTGTTTAATTTCAGAGGGCAAAGATAATGGAAAAAAGGATGCAAATCATAAAAATTTATGTATATTTGTTGTCGTAATCAATTAGAATCAATATGGACATAATTACTATATCTAAATCAAATCTGCAAAACGTTGAGTGTCAACGTGGATGAGCATTTTCATGACCTCACGAAAATGCTCAGGTTGGGAAGTTGTTCCCATTTATAAACTTTTCAAAAGTTATTAACAATAGAATGAGATTTATGAAACATTCCGTAGCCACAGAGCTACTCTTTGACCAAGTAATAGCCGACACTCCGCCTGAAATTAAGCGTGAGGTGGAATGGTCGTACCAAATTGCAGACAAGATTTATGCCGCCTTGCGTCGCAAAGGTTGTCGCAAAAGGAGTTTGCACGTCTTGTTGGAACTTCCGAAGCCGCAGTGTCCAAGTGGATTGGCGGTGGGCATAATTTCACCATTGCGACATTTGCTAAGATTGAGGTGGCGTTAGGAGAAGAGGTGATAAAGGTGTGATGATTATTGAATTCACAATATAAACTTATTCTAAAAGTTTACCAATTTCACTATACTACAAGATTATTTGGTAAACTCTTATAATGTTCTTGTGTCGAGATAACTACTTCATATGCAATCGTTCTGCCAAGATTTTTCCTGTTGGCAAAGGTAGTGTGATGCCACCGCTACGTGGACTCCAATTGTAGTTAGGATCAATGCGTTGCAATTCATTCAATGTAATAAACGGTTTTGTGTAGTGTATAAATTTTTTCACACAAACATCAACATAATGAATGATTCGTCCATTACCATTCCAATTTGGATCTTCATACGGATCGCCTTTGATTATTCCCGCGCCATAGATTCCTCTTGGGTTAACACCTTGCACCAAGAAGAAGCTAATGTCTCCGTCTTTGGCTATTCTATGAGATTGCATACTCCACGACAAAGTAATCGTTCCGTTATGTTTGAATTCTTCCAATTCATTGTCGAAATCTTCGGGAAGGTATCCTGCCTCAAACCATTTGATTGGATTGAAAGTTTGAATAAAGTAATTATTCATACCTAAGATAATCTTTTACCTCCTTTTGCGGTCAGAAAGGAATTATTTAACATCTTGCATACCGAAAGCGCGAACCGCATACACTTAATACATCCCGTGAGAATTACCTTATAGCGAAGACATATTATAACGGTTCACCCCTATACGATAGGCAAAATCTTATGCTGTCTCTCGCTAAATTGTTTGGAAGTTTCTTACGTTTCCATAATCAAGAAAAGCATAACGCTTTCGCAAAAGTCTTATTTGTCGGTTTCAATACTTGCAACTGTACCAAATACCAATCGCAAATATAGAAAATTTTTTTCAAAACGCCAACAAATAAATGTATAATTTTGGGGATATTTTTTATATTATACTGATTATCAACTCTCTTACAAAGAGACAACAAAAATCCTTTTGCAATTCTGAAAAAACTTCCTAACTTTGCGCATTAGATTATTAGCACTGCAACGACAATGGAAAAGAAAAATCAGTCAAATAGGTTGACCACGCAGCACAAAGCATCAAAAGGTGTGATTGGGATATTCGGCGACGAGGCAAAATTGCACGATATGACGGTGGGCAAGATTTCGCACTTTGTTATAGAGCAACTCGAAACCGATTATCCGAAATTGTCGTTTCGTTACCGCAAAGAAATCAAAAAAGAAGAAATAAATGCAGCATTACAAAAAATTGACCCTGAATTTGGGCAAACATTGTTTGTGGCTAATTCTGGCATAATACCCGACGGCGGAATCATTGAGGTGAAAGACGACCAAGGTAATTGGCGAGTATTACTGGTGTCGGAGGCGAAACGCCAAGGAAAAGACATCGAAAATATCCGTGAAGGCACACTCGTTGGCAAAAACAACGACCAAGATTTGATGGCGGCGGGCAATGCGATTGAACGTTCTCATAAAAACATTGCTGAAATTGCAAACTTTATGCTTGCCGAATCTCATTTCCCTTACGTCCTTTTTTTGGAAAGTTCCAATTTTATGACCGAGACGATTTCTGTGAAACGTCCTGATGGAAGGATTGTTACATTAGAATATAATTCGGGAATGTTAAACCGACTCGACCGTCTCACCGCCGCCAACTACGGTATGCCCATTAACACAAACCTTTGCAAAAACAAGTTTGTAAAGCACGGCGACCAAATGATAATGCTCCAAGCCGCTTCAATATACACACAAGGCGATGGAGGGCATTGGAAGGCAAAAGATGTGTTTGAAATAATGTTGGAAATTGCCAAAACCTCACTTAAAGTCTTAGGCTGCGACATTTTTAATCAGTTGACACAAAATTAATTACAGAATTATGGCTCGTAATGCGTCTAACATATTACTTCAAAAAGCAAAGAAACTTAAAAAAGACGAGTTTTACACCCAACTTGTTGATATTGAAAGCGAACTGCAATATTATAAGGTTCATTTCAAAGACAAGACTGTTTTTTGTAACTGCGACAATCCTAAGACGAGCAATTTTTATAAATACTTCGTCAACAACTTTCATTCATTAGGATTAAAACGCTTGATTGCAGCCTGTTATGTAGAGCAAAACAATAGTCTGTTTGAACAGAACAATTCTCAAAAAGGTTTTTATTGCGAATACAACGGCGATGATTCTACCCAAAATATTCAATACTTTGTTGGGGATGGCGATTTTCGTAGCCGTGAAAGCATTGAATTATTGAAACAATCAGATATTGTTGTAACAAATCCGCCTTTTTCATTGTTTAGGGAATATGTTGCACAATTAGTTAGATACAACAAAAAGTTTTTGATAATAGGCAACGTTAACGCTATTACGTACAAAGAAATTTTTACATTGATACAAGGCAACAAGGCGTGGCTTGGTGTAAATCTTGGCAGGGGTATTTCGGGGTTTATCGTGCCTGATAATTACGAATTATATGGCACCGAAACACGTATCGACAGCATCGGTCAAAAAATCATTTCGCCCAACAATTGTTTGTGGCTTACCAATCTCGACAATTTTTGCAGACACGAAGATGTGGCGTTGTCCAAAACATACGCAGGCAACGAAACATATTATCCCAAATACGACAATTATGATGGGATTAATGTTGACCGTACCCAAGATATTCCGATTGATTATCAAGGATATATGGGAGTGCCAATAACATTTCTGCATAAATTCAACCCCAATCAGTTTGAAATCATAAAATTTAGAAAGGGCAATGACGAAAAAGACTTGTCTATTAACGGCAAATGCCCTTATTTCAGAATTTTAATCAAACACAAAAGAACATAGTTGAGTTCGGTTGAATGATTTTTTCATTTTCTTCTTCACTGGATGCCTTATCACCGTCTTCAATTTTTCCGGTGCGGTCTTCCTTGGGTCGGAGAGGTAGATTTCGTGGTGGAGGCGGGTGGGGGTGAGGTCGTTGGTGTAGTCGGCGGTGGCGATGAAGTTGTCCATAAGTAGTTACATAGACAACTCTAAATACAAAAAAAGCATAATTCATATCAAGAAACTACAAGATATGAATTGTGCTTTTTTGTTAATATGTTTCTCAATATTATTTATCCCAATTTTCTTTTTTCATAATTTTCTTACCTCTAATTCCAGCAAAAACGCATCCACCTATCAAAACAATCACCGCCAACCAATAAATTTGCGTTAGTCCCACAAGGCTACTCGCTAAAAATGCAAGTGCGATGAGAGCCATCAGTTTTGCAAACTGACGTGTGTAAAGTTTCTTTTTCTTCGGCTCGTCGGGGATTGAATAGACGTTAAAGAACAAAATAGGGTCGCCCGACAAGTAGGCAATGGCAGAATACAATAGTAATGCGATGCCCATCGCTGCCATAATTATTGAATATACTGTTTCCATTTTTTAAGGTTTTATTGGTTATTGATATTTATATTTTTTTTAATAGTTAAATTGTAGTTTTTTTCCTGACTTTAAATCTTTCTCCAAAACTCCTTTGTTAAACTTAAATTCTTTGGTAGCAAACTCTGGAACATTGAAACTAAACATCAAACTACGGTTGAAAGCAGGGTCTTGTTGCGGCAATAGAAACGCTTTCTCCGCCTTGCCATCGTTGTTTATGTAAGCGATGTATGCACGAGTAAAAAATCCATCATCTCTACGCGATTCAAAAACAATCCATCGCGAGTTTTGTGACCAAGAATGGTAACTATCGGCTGCTACTGGACTATTAGCCTTTGTTAGCGGATAACGTTCGTTGGTTGTTAAGTTTAACATCCAAAGGTCAGCTTCTGTATGCCAAATACCAAACTGTCCATAATTAAACTGAGTATATAACAAATATTTGCCATCATACGACGGACGCGGAAATGCAGTTGTCAAAGAATCGGACGAAACTTTAACAAGCGTATCAACCTTGCCATCAAAATTACCAGAAGCATCATCAAAACCAATACGACAAATATCGTAACGAACCTCTGTTGTATATCGATTCATATCAACGGTGTCGGCAGTTATGTAATAAAGACTACGACCGTCGGGAGAAAAAGAAGGTTCAGATGTGAAAGTCTTATTGGCATTGAGTTGAGGAGATGTCAAAAGCATATTATTAGCAATATCATAAACAACTACTCGAGATTCAAGGTCATAAACCTCTACTCTATTGGGACTTCCGCAATGAAACGATTGTACGGTATTATTTTGCGAATAAGCAATATATTTACCCGATGGATGCCAATAAGGATAGACACAATTAAGTCCAAGATTATCGTTAATGGCACGACATATTTTAATATCGTTGCCATTTTTAAGCACCGTGCTACCAAGATCGCCACGCACATGTAGCGAAGCATGGTCGGCATCTGCTTTCCAAAACGAATGGCAATTGACACAATTGGAATTAATAAGGTGATTGTCAACAACTGTAGTTTGCTCAAAAGTAGTAAGGTTGCGACAATAAATACCCATTTGGCTATAAATTCTGTAACCCGGAGTAATAAGTCGATAACAAAGATAAGAATCTATCGGTTCGTTGGCGATGTTAATAGTAAAAGGTTTGTAAACGTACTTTTTTTTGTTTTTATATTCAACAACCGCGATTTCAATTTTGTTTCCACGAGTTTTTTCAGCAATCTCGCGCCAATTGCTTATTGAAAAATCAATGTATTTATCACCATGGAACTCGCGTATACTTCCATCTGGCATCTTTACTTCGACTTCTATTCGCTGTAAACTATCGTATGCAATGGTAGAAAAATTAACTGGAGCAATGTTGTATGGTATAGTTACATCGCTATAATCGGGATACAACATTGGTTGGCAATCCATTATAATAGTTTCGGTAACAATGGGTTGACATCCATAAATTAAAAATAATGCAATTATAATAGGTAATATTTTCATTTACAAATATTTTAAAAGCAATATTACGTATTATTTTTTATAAAAGAATATTTTTTCCTAATTTTGTATTACTTGTTTATAATAAAATGAAAAATATAACCAAATACCTTTGCTCCATATTGCTAACAATATTTGTTATTGTAATAGCAATGGTATTTTATGCTCCAATGTTTGCTTATCAAGAGGGCATGTCTATTTTTATGACAGGATGGGATTTCTTTGCAGAAACGTGTTTTCGTCCTGGTGGATTTAGTGATTACCTCGGTTGTCTTTTAGTACAATTTTTTATGTATCCAATAGGACTTACCGTAGTGTTGACAGTGTGTATAGTAGGTGTTCAACTAATGACGAAGAACATTTTTATAAAACATGTTGACAAAAATATAGCCGATATAATGAGTGTAGTATGTGCAATGGCGATGGTGGTTACAACCGTAAATCCAAATACAGTATTTGGTGGTATTGTAGCAATCTTGTTGTCGATAATGTCGGTAATGTTGTTTTCTCGCATCAACAACATTTCAATTGTTACAGCCGTTGTACCAATAGTTTATTGGATTTCAGGTGGTTGGTGTTGTTTGATTTATATAATTGGCATTACAACTAATTTTTGCCGCACAAAAAAATATATCTTCCTTAGTATCAGTTCTTTATTATTAATATTAACATGGTTGTTAACAAAAAAATTAACGCAAGAAAACAGTCTTATCGATACATTTGTCGGGGTAATTTATAGGCGATATGCCACAGTTGAAAATTGGTTGTGGTATGGTGTTATTGCTATTGTATGTGGAAACTTGTTATTATCAGTAATAAAAATAGAACTAAAAAACCGCATTACAATTTTATCACTCTATACAATAACATCGTTTTTATCAATTGGATTTATGTATAAAACATACGACAAAGGTGCAATGCTCAATTACAAAACCGATCGTATGGTACGTCTTAAACAATGGAGTAAAATTGTTGAAACAATAAAAAAGAGCGACTATTCGATGATGATGTCGCAATGCTATCTTAACGTTGCACTAAACGAACTTGGTATTTTAGAAAACCGTATGTTTAATTTTGCACAGAAAGGCACAGAAGGACTGATGTCGGGTAATATTGATGGTTTTGACAAAAGCGTGTGCAACAGCGAGATATATTTTAGACTCGGACTTATGAACATTGCCGAACGCCTTGCAATAGATGCTATGGAAAGCAACGATACACATCAAAAAAGCGCGCGACACTATAAACGGCTTGCAGAAGTTAACATTATTCGTCACAATAAACCATTGGCAATGAGGTATTTAAAAAAACTTCAACGGACATTTTTTTATAGTGCATGGGCAAACCGCGCTATTGATTATCTTAATAATCCAGAACAAACCGAGGCTTTGGCTGATTGGAAGATAAAGCCGTTAGAAATGGAAAAAGATATTTTCTTGTCGGAAAATTATCAGTCGGAAATGTTGTTGGCAATCCTACTCAATAATCCTGAAAATCGTAAGGTTTTCAATTATTATATGTGTAGTTTATTGCTTTCAAAAGATTTGGGACAAATGCACAGATTTCTTGCCAAAATATCACCCGCTGGCGAATTAGGTATTCATATCTACGAAGCAACTTTGCTTTACCTTTTTAATCACGACAGAGTAGAATTTGAAAAATTAATGTCCAACAAAAACGAAATGACGATGCGTTTCGATCAGTTTGGCAAATTTATGTCTTCATCAAATGCCCAAAACGCTGCCAAGGCTAAGGAATTATTTGGCAATACATATTGGTTTTACTATTATTTTGAATAACAAACATTTGTAGTATTTTATATAATCTTATACCTCAAAAATAAAGTTGATTAATATACTCCTTAGTTAGATATATTATAACACAATGTTGTTGGGCTACCAAGTTGTTGTAGTGTTTAACAATTTCTGCGCCTTGTTAAATTATCGTTATGTGAAATTTTCGCAATTTATCTATAGATTGTAAATTATATTTTATTTTTTTTGCACTCACGCTCAAAAATCATTACTTTTGCACCACAAAACAACACTTAATTAAATATGCTTTTGCGACTTTTGACATTGATATTGCTGTTGATTTCGACATCCGGCTGCGAGCGGCGGGGCGTTGAGGTCGGGGATTTTGACGTCAATTGTCAAGTATCCACGATTGAGGACGACAGCGACGATTTCGATGTAATCCGCGATTATTGTTGGTTTGGAATTGTTGGAGAAAACGACGCGCCCGCCCTGCGCACCTCGCCGAGTGGGCGCACCTCGCAACGCAATTTTGAAAAGCGCAAATTGACCTTTGACGCACTTTCTAAGGTTTCTATTGTCAACAACACATTCAAAATTTTCCGTATCGAGCGGCAAACGTATTGTCATTACGAAAAATCTGGACGCTCGCTACTCTATTTCGTTTGCAAACTTTTAATTTGATTTGCCATCAATCTCCTTTTTTTTTGTAATTGCAAGTGATAGACAACTTGCTCTATGATAATACTATTGTCAAATTAATTAAAGTAAAACTCAAGATGGCAAATTCTAACAACAATAATAATTTCGTAACCATCGACAACGGCATTTATGACTTCACTGGCGGCAAGGTTACGAGCAAAAAATCACTCAACACAATGGGCTTCGTGTGGCTTGCAGTCGGCGCATTGATGTTTATTGTCCAAACATTCGACAAGGAGGACGGCGCAATCACAATGGCACTCATCATGATAGGACTTTGCGCAGTGTCGTATGGCGCAATCACACTTTTTATGAAGAAGACACGCTACACCTGCGACGGCAAGTCGATGAAGATGCACAAATTCATGTTTGATGACGACCGTTACACCGATGTCATCAGGCTATATGAGGCTGGCGATTTCAGCGAGATGCTTGACATCCCTCGCAATTCCGCAGCAAAGATGATGCTAAAAATCTTGGTTGACAACGATTACAGCGTGGCGTATTCACAGGTTTTCAAGTTTTCGTCGCAGAGTTACAACTTTGAGCCGTCCACCGAAATCCGCGAACATGGCAAAGCAGAATGTCAGAAAATCAACACTCTCGTTGTAAGTTACTAACAATCGGGCTTTTCTGCTAAGATATTTGGGCTGACGGAGATAATCTGTCAGCCCATTATTGTTTGTATTCGTTTTTTTATAATTTTGTAGCACATCAAGTTACAACAAAATTATGACAAACGAACCCATTTTTCAAACCCTTGACTCGCTGAATATTTCATACGAAATTCAGGAACACAAGGCGATTTTTTCGGAAGAGGACACCAAGGATGTTGTAATCACCCTCGAAGGCATCGACGTAAAAAACCTATTTGTAAAGGACAAAAACCACAACTACGGACTTGTGAGCATGAATCTTCACCGCCGCGCTGACCTCAAAAAAATCGCCGCACAGTTTGGATTTGGACGCTTGAGTTTCTGCAACCCCGACGAACTAATGCAGTACCTCAACATCAAACACAAAAGCATAATTGTTGCGCCGTTGCTCTCGGCAATCAACCTTGCGCCGTATCTCAACGAAAGTATCGAAGAGGTGTCGGTGGGCGGCGAATCGGGTGTTGACGCACGTCCTTGCAACTACGATTGGGTATTTCACTCCTTCACCCATTCCGCCACTTTCCTCGTTTCTGACGAGAAACTTACTCCAACTTTGTACAACTTTCTGCCGTCAACGGTGAAGGGGAGCGGATAATCCTTGCTGTTGATTTGGTCTAACGCCTCTTGTGCGGGCTTGTCGAGTTTAAATTCAAAGACGTAGATATATTGCGGAGTTTTCACGACAGCGTCCATCCTGCCGTCGGAAGTGTTGCGCTCCACCTCGGCGTAAAATCCCAATAGCTTGAAAATCAAATAAA
>CALFIU010000169.1 GCA_937877455.1 uncultured Bacteroidales bacterium | reverse complement strand
AAAATGACGGAAAGCAAGCACAACTAAAACTAACATATTAATATAAACCAAGCGTTTGCCGATGAGTACACCAATCAACATATCAGAATACACGCAGTTGCTGAACAACATAAAACAGCGTGTGCAACTTGCACAGAAAAGAGCTATCTTTTCGGCAAGTGCCGAGATGTTGCGTATGTATTGGGACATTGGCGGAATGCTGTTCCACAAGCAGAAAGAGGCTGGCTGGGGAGCAAAATTTCTCGAACGCATCAGCACAGACTTGAAAAACGATTTCCCTGACATAAAAGGCTTCTCCGTGCGCAACTGCCATTTTATGATTCAGTTCTACAAGGAATATAATCAAGAACTTACATTTACGAAACCGTCTGTTTCGCAATTGGAGACACAACTGAAACGTGGCGAATTCAAACCCGAATACATCGGCAAACTGAACTTTTATTGTTCAGCAGTTGACGACACTTTGTGTGGTGAAGGCGACAATCAAACCATTGGATTACTTTTGTGCCAGAATAAAGACAAAGTGAAAGCCGAATACGCACTGCGTGGAATAAACAAACCCATTGGCATCTCGGAATATGAACTTGGTCAGGCACTGCCCGAACAATTGCGTTCGTCTTTGCCAACCATAGAGGAAATAGAAAAACAATTTGAACCAAACAGATATTGAATGAAGTAAAAAAGTTAAACTAACATATTATAAATCATAGCGTTTGTATAATATAAAGTAATGAATGCCGAAATGACAAATATGGATTTCACAACTTCAAGCGAGTACAAAGTTTGGAGAGAGACGATTGTGACAGAAATTGATCGCTGTCGCCTTTCCACGGCTTTGAAAGTGAATCAGGATTTGTTGCAATTGTATTGGTTTATCGGCAATCAAATACTTGAAAAACAGCGAATGTTGGGCTGGGGAAGCAATGTGATTGACAATCTGTCAAGCGACCTTTCAAACAGATACAGCGACATGAAGGGCTTTTCGGTGCGCAACTTGAAATATATGCGTGCATTTGCCGAATCATATCCCGACTTCCCAATAGTGCAAGTGCCGCTTGCACAAAGCGGCGAAACGGAAATAGTGCAAGTGCCACTTGCACAAATCACATGGTATCATCATATATCGCTGATAACAAAGGTGAAAAATATTGTCGAACGGGCATTTTACATCCAGCAGACTGCACAAAATGGATGGAGCCGTGACGTGATGCTGTTGCAAATAGATTCTGATCTATATCACCGACAAGGGAAGGCAATAACCAACTTCAACCAGACTTTGCCAGCCTCTCAATCCGATTTGGCAAAATCGATATTCAAAGACCCTTACAATTTCGGTTTTTTAGGAATGGCGGGATTGCAGCGAGAAATGGATATTGAGTGCAAGTTGACTGAGAAAATCACAGACTTTTTGCTCGAATTAGGCAATGGCTTTGCCTTTGTTGGGCGACAATATCACATTGTGGTGGATGGCGATGATTATTATGTAGACCTGTTGATGTATCACCTGAAGTTGCATTGCTATGTGGCGATAGAATTGAAAGCCGGAGAGTTCAAGCCGGAATTTGTAAGCAAATTGAACTTCTACATTTCGGCAATTGACGACACGGTAAAGGCATCAGCTGACAATCCGACAATCGGGCTATTGCTATGCCGTGAAAAAAGCAACGTAAAAGCCCAATATGCGTTGCGTGGTTCAACCCAGCCATTGGGCATTGCACAATATGAAACAGAACGGCTTTTATCCGATGTAAAATCGTCTTTGCCAACCATAGAGGAAATAGAAAATAATTTGAACAAAAACAACAATTGAATGAAGTAAAAAAGTTAAACTAACATATTATAAACCAAGTGTTTGCTGTTTTTCAATATGAGTACGGATTTATATAATATAGACACATCAACAAAGAGAGTTTTTGAGAACTTGGCGCAGCAAATTCGAACAGCCAAACAATCTGTTTTTGAATTTGCCAACAGAACTCTTGTTGACTTGTATTGGCAAATAGGAAAGGAGATTAGCAGAAAAGTTAATGAGGCGGAATGGGGCAAAGGCGTAGTGTCGCAGCTTGCCGAGTTTATTGCAAGAGAAATCCCTGATGCGAAAGGATTTAGCGACAAGAACCTATGGCGCATGAAGCAGTTTTACGAACTCTATAGTTCTGACGAAAAACTCTCACCATTGGTGAGAGAATTATCTTGGACACAGAATATCACCATAATGTCAAGATGTAAGACTTCTGCGGAACGGCTGTATTACATTGAAATGTGCAAAAGTAATCGTTTGACAAAGAGGGATTTGGAACGTCAAATTGATGCGGCGCAATATGAGCGGAGTTTGACTGCGGCAAAAATCTCACCAGCGGTGAGAGATTTCGCTTTGCCCGATATTAAAGATACTTATGTGCTCGAATTTCTTGGTTTGCCAGAGTCTCATTCCGAACCGGAATTACAAAAGGCATTGGTTGCAAATATGAAACACTTCATACTCGAACTTGGTAACGATTTCATATTTATGGCTGAAGAATTCCGGTTGCAAGTTGGATGTCAGGATTTTTATGTAGATTTACTGTTCTTCCACAGAGGGATTGGCGCCATGGTGGCTTTTGAATTAAAAGTAGGCAAATTCAAACCTGAATATCTTGGTCAATTGGATTTTTATTTGGAGGCATTGGATCGCGATGTGAAGAAACCTCATGAAAATCCAAGCATAGGTATTCTTTTGTGCCATGACAAAGACGATGAAGTTGTTGAATATGCATTGTCACGAAGTTTATCACCGACAATGGTAGCTCAATATCAATTGCAATTACCAGATAAAAAGATATTTGCAAAAAAATTACAAGAATTATAATTTAGATCGAAAACAACGCTTATTTTGGGTGTTGTTTTCGCCAGATGCGATAAACAGGAGGAAAAGGTTATCGTTGAACCGCCGCTGCCTTTCAAGTTCTCGCCACGGTTTCTTGAAATCGACAGCCTTGTGCAGCACGACGCCGCCTCTGCGCTGATGATTCTTGTTTCACGCAGAAATGGCGGAAACAGCGGAAAAAATGCCGTAATCTCGACCGAAGCGGAGCGGAGAAATCTCCTTCATTTTCAACGAAAACTACCATTCCCTTCTCCTCTCCGAAGCTCTTTACAAAACCGACAACCCGCAGTTGAACCGCAATGATTTGCAAACAGCGACAAACTATTTCGATAGTCTTTACGGCATTTATCCGACAAACGACGACCTCGCCATGCTCTCCGCCCGCTCGCACTACATGAACGGCGTGGGTTTTTACGAAAACGACAGTATTGTGGAGGCATGCGGTGAGTATCTGAAAACGCTGGAGATAATGGAAGAGCATTTTGAGGAAAAAGAGATTATTGGCTACAAGGCGAGGTTCATGGCGCTGACATATAATCGTCTCGCAGACCTGTTTTCAGACCAGTTCATGATGGAGCCGGCGATTTATTGCGGCAAGAAAGCCCTGCATTTCTGCAAGATCGAGCCAACCTCGAAATACGGCATAACAAAAATTCTGCATCGCATAGGGATACAATATGACAAGATGAACAACAGCGACAGCGCGGCGTATTACTACAAACAGGCTTTGGCATTTCTGCCCGACACCAACAATTTATTATGAGGAAAAAATTTATGACTCGGCGGTTGTTTATCTGGAAAATGTTTTTGAAAATAAGAATGGCTCCATAGTGAAATTTCAAGCGGCAGAGTATCTGCACAACATATACAAAAATTTTGGTGACACCGTAAGGTCGTACAAATATGCAAGATTTCTCGCTGACAACGCGGCCAAACAATATGGCCATCTTGCCGAGGTGTCTGTGCTCAATAGTATTTTTCGGAATTATTTAAAACAACATAAGGAAACAATTATTTATACAATTAAAAGGTTAAAGCTATGAAAAAAGTATTTCTTACAGCATTGGCTATGCTGGTATCAATAGCCACAATTGCGCAGGACTTCAGCATATGGACACACATAGGCAACCATCCGTTGAGTCAGTGTTACGACATCCTTGAAATGAGCGACGGCAACTTCGTTGTCAAAGAGGCCATCTTCGACAAAAGCCAGAACGACATCGGCTATATCCTATACAAAATAACACCCGAAGGGCAGACCATGGATTCCCTGTTCATTGAGACATATAACATTTATGCCCTTCATCCCATGTTGCGCGATCCGAACAGCGACAACAGTAACATCATGACGTCATTCTACTACGACGTTGTCAACGGCATTGACAGAAAGTACTACAAGGCGACGTATTTCAACGACAATTTTGAGATAACCGATGAGGTTGTGGCAGAGTATCCTGACACGCTGGAATTCCCGAAAAGATTTATGTTAGACAGCAAAAGCGACATAATATGCCGGATACCAGGTTCGGATAATCATTTCAAGTTTGTTAGGATGGGACTTGACGGTGAGATTAAGACGATTTCAGCAGACATGAGCTCCGCCACCAGTGTCTCGCAGCATCCACTATGTGAGCTGTCAAGCGATCCGTTAAAATACGCTTTTGCATCATTCTCGGACAACATGAGGCTGACACTTGAAATATTTGACGAGGATTTCAAATGTGATCTTATGGTCACATGCCTCGACAAGGAGATGAACTTTCAGTGGGAGGCGAACCCGATATCAGACGAGTTTTATGGCATGTTCGGAAACTATGGTCTTACAGCCACAAAGAGCGGCGGTGTGGCATTGAGCGGATGGTGGGTTTTGGGTACAGAGATTTATTCTCAAAGCAAAAAGATATATGCCGTTGTGTTTGGCAACCCATGGTCAACGGAAGAGCATCCGGACAATGGGAACTTATCCCATTGCTATCCCAACCCTGCGGGCAGCGTTTTAAACATTGATTTTGCTGAAAACGCAAACTGCCAATCGATAAAAATTTATTAATTGGA
>CALFIU010000168.1 GCA_937877455.1 uncultured Bacteroidales bacterium | reverse complement strand
AATTTTAATTGTATATAATTGAATATCAGATAGTTTTAATTAGAAGTTCCCTTAATTCCATTCTATGTTCTATGGATGTTTTTCGGCAAAGGCGAACCTTTCGCCAACAAATACGGAGAACCTGTTAACTAAATATAATTTGCGATATGTCAAAGACTATAAGATTCAACGGCAATTTGGATTATTGTTCGTCAACCGACAACTATTTACTCCAAATGGAAAAAACAAAGAAATTTCCATGGTGGATTCTTCTGTTTTTGCTGCCGTTGCTGTTGCTGATAAAATGCAATAGAGAGATTTCGGTAACATGTTATGATTCAAGCGACAATCATACGCTCCCTAATCAAAATGTTACGTTGGAATATTCTCCTCGTTTTGTATACAACAATGGGGAATTTTTTCCATCAAATGTTCTTACACAAAGCAAAACAACCAATTCCGACGGTTATGTATTGTTCGACAGTCTTCCATGCAGCGTTTTCAGTTACTTGTTTTTTAGTGGTCAAAAAATTACGGCATCGTCCACTGGCTTTTGTAATACCGAAATAGCAGAGGAAGGTCAATTTCATCTTACAAAACATATCGACCTATTTTTGAAATGTCCAGAAGAAATAATGCCACCGCCAGTGAAGCAAGACACTATCCCGGAGGAAGAAATAATCCCAGAAGATAGTCTGCGTGGTCAATCGGGAAACTTGCGTTTCAATCTTCAATGGCAATCGACTACTGATTTGGATTTGCATGTAATCGACCCATGCGGCAATGAAATATATTACAAACAAGTAAGCGGTATTTGCAGCGGCAATGTCGGAACTCTTGACATTGATGCAAACTCACGTAATTTAATCCCAAATCCACAAGAAAACATCTACTTTGAAACACCGTCAAAAGGAGAATACAAGGTTCTCGTCAGTTGCTACCAATGGCGGGGTGCTACATCATCACCGCTCGATTTCAACGTTACGATCATCGATAAAAACGGACGGCAAGATTTTCCTGGCTCAGTTACCAAAGCGCAAGAGAAAAAGTTATTACCTATAACGGAATATGTAGCGGAATAAAAACAAGATAGTCCCTTACAATCTATGATTATGCAGCACAAAATACCTGTCAACCAAATACATTGCATAATACAGCACAATTACGATGCAGTTTATGACAATGTGCGACGTATTGAACCTATGTTTGCTCCACGCACAGTGCGCGGAAATTTGCTTGTATGGAATATTGGCGACAACTACAAGCCTCTGACGCAAGTTGATCTGTCCACAAAAGCATTGGCAATAAACGAAATACAAGAAAAAATACAAAAACTAATCAACCAATTTGGTTCTGACATACGTTTAATAATAGAAAAATGGTGTACCGTTCCCGATGAAAATTGCATATATGTCAGTCAATCAGATAATTGTATCGACATAAAACTTGCCGCTTGGGGGTACATTCAACATTCTGGAAAATCAACAAAAATCTATGAAATACGCAACTATACAACAGTAACCGAAAACTGTAAAAACGACATTAAAACAGAATCCAAAACATTTGACCAACAGACGGAAACTGTCAACTTCCACAAGACAATTGCGTCAGAATTGAAAAAAACAATTGAAACAAGTCCCGCCCAAAGCGAGGTATCGAAAACAACACCCAAAACCGAATCTAAGCCAGAAAACAATATCGTTCAAGATGTCAATGCGCAAGTTGAATCGCACAAAAAAGACACACAGTCTAAAGAGCAAAAAACATTGTCTTGTTGCTTTTCAAATCGCGTGAAAAATGGACTTCAAGTCAACAACTTAGGGCAAAAACACTATTCTTTTTGTACCCTGATTTGGAAAAAGCATACAACTTGGTTCATAAACTCAGAATGATTTATTCCCATGCAAAAGAAGAAAATGTTCTCAAATGTCTTTCTGATTGGTTCGACGATGTGGAACGCTCAGGTTTTAAATATTTTAATGCTTTTCTACAGACACTACAAAACAGAAATCCCGACATTATCAATTATTTCAAATTTAAAAATACAAACGCTGGTGCTGAATCTTTCAACGCTAAAATCAAAAAGTTTAGGGCTAAACTTAACGGTGTTAATGACAGAACTTTTTTCTTATTTAGAATCGCTAAAATTTGGGCTTAATCCACAGGTTTATTACTATGCTCCGAGACGTGCCATGGTGCGTCTCTACATCCACCAACAAATAGTATTTCAGCCGCAAAGGATGTTTTTTTTTTAAAACTCCATTGCGGCTGAATTTGTTTATTATGAAAGTTGTTCGATTTCTTCGGGAGAGAGACCAGTAAAATCTGCAATCGTTGCGGTATCAAGCCCTTTTGTACGCATTCTGCGGACAATGGCGAGTTGTTCTTCCGCACGCCCTTCTTCACGTCCTTCTTTCCTGCCTTTAATCTCTGCAAAATCTATCGTATTGTAATAATCACGGTAATCCTTCAAACTATCACGGTAGGCGAGCAACTCGTTTGGCTTGTACTTTGAAATTTCAGCGAGATTGAAAAGGCGTTTGAAAATTGCCTCGCGCAACGCCTTGGGACGGTCGGCAAGGTGATAGAGGTTCTTCATCGCATAAAACCATTTATCAAGCATATCTTCAAGTTCGTCCTCGCTCTTTTTGAACTTGGGCATCTCAATGTTTATAAACTCTAATTTGTCGCTGTAAAGTTCGTTTTCGTACTCGTCGTAACGGAGTTTTGCGTGAGTTACAACCTCGGTGTGCTTAGGATTGTCGTCGATGATAAAATTCAGAACACCAATTACATAAACCTTGCGGAGTTCGTATTTCCAATAAACCTTCTTGTCGTCCATCTCGCGGATATAGCCCTTTTCGCCTTGCTCCTGAATCGGGAACGAGGCGTAATAAATAGAGCGGTCGATAAAGTTTATTTGCGACGCTTTCTGCATCTCTACGATGAACCTTTCGCCCTTGTTGTTTTCGCAATATACATCGTAAATAGCCTTTCTATCTGCCTCAACGATTGGCAGTTTTTCGGTGTTGAGATGCTTGATGTCCTTGATTTCCTCGTCGCCTTCAAGTTTCAAGAGGGCATTGAGAAAACTAATTAGGAATTCCTTGTTGGCAGGAGTCCCGAAAAACTTCTTGAACGCAAAGTCGGTGTAGAAATTTATAAAACGTTCGTATATTCCTTCTGACGGCATAATGACAACAATTTTTAGTTTATCAGTTGCAAAAATAAAAATAATGATTGAGATTGCAAATAATTTTTTTTTACCGTACACACTCTTCTCGTCCTTCTTTCAACACTTCTTCTTTTCCATAAGACTCACCCAAAAAGGAAATGGCGCACAATCATATAAAAAAGTTCCCGTTGACAAAAATTTTATTTTGCCAACGGGTTTATATTATGTATTTTGTTAACTTTTTTATAATCTGTAATTTATGCCTACCAAAAAACTAACGCAAAGGGATGAACTTTGTTTGTAAGATTTGAATTAAAAACGCCATTGTATTTTAAGTCGTTGGGATTGTATAAGTTTAAAGACGATTCCTTTTCTTGACTATTGAAAGAATAAAGCCAATGAAACCCAAATTTTAAATCCAAATCGTCTGAAAGATTATACCGTAAATCAGTTTCAAAAATTCCGCCGAACAAAACTTTTGAATCATATTTCCCGTTAAAATCAGATTCTGAATAAAGTCCATGCTGAGGGTAGTCGCCATAAATTTCAAGATTCAAAGCGTAATAAAAACGTCGGGTTTCAAGTTTGCCCGATTGGGTTTTGAATTCGTTTTTTATGTTGAACCATGCAAAAATCCGCCGCAAAGATTAAGTTTCAGTTTCTGCGAAAGGTCTATTTTGTAGACAAATTCAGCAGGCCAAATCAAAATATTTTGCTTTTGCACTTCTTTTAACTCATTGAAATATGTGCGTTGAGTGTAGTTTTTTTCGTCTTCGTCAACAAAATTATCTATCGTTTGACGATAATTTAAAGTTGCTGATGTTGAAAAATTTACCATCATCAAACCTGTTGAAATTCCTTCTTTGGGATTGAAAAAATGTTCGTAGCCGAGTTTCATCGAAAAGCCGAAATCACTGCTCTTTTTTCCACAACAATCCAATTCGTAAGCCAATGAATTGAAACCTCCGCCAAAACTAAGCGACACATTGTCTGTCTGAGAGTAAAGCCCACCGTTAAAAAGCAAAACGCATATCGTTAAAATTATTAACTAAACTTTCGCAAGTGATTTAATTGATTAAAAATCAATAAAAAAAGGCAGCAAAATTTTGTAAATACACTGAAAATCAGTATATTTAAGTGTCAAAAAAAAAATCATGCTGCCGAACAAAATTACAAAAAATTTCAAAGAAATATCAAAATTTTTTGTCGAAAATTTCGATAATTCAGCTAATGCCATTTTCACGGTACTTGACATGCTGAAACTTAGCGACAAAAGCCTCTGCTTTTCAACCAATTACAATGCGAAATACAGTCAGACTGTTAAATTATTGAAAATCAATTTTTTACAGCAAAATTGACTGTGGCAAAGATACCTTGTATCGTTTCAAAAAGGATAATTCTATCAATTTCAGGAAGATTAATTTCCACATCGCCAAGAAACTGAGCAATTGTATCGATGACGGAACTGACAACAACTCGAAACTCCCCGAATGTCTTATCATAGACGACACCGATTTGGAGAAGACCGGCTACCACTTTGAGCTGCTCGGAAAGATATTCTCTCATGTAACACATTCATACATACTTGGTTACAAATTGCTATCTCTAATCTACAATGATGGCAAAAGCATTTTTGGACTTGATTTTTCACTGCATGGCGAACCCAGCAAAAAGGGCGACTATGGCATGACAAAGGCACAGAAGAAAAATCAGCATTCCAAAAAAGACAGGAAAAATACCGAGCGTGTCGACGAATATAAAAAGTCTAAACCAGAATGCGCAATGGAAATGCTTAAAAGAGCCTTTAAGCACGGCTTCAAAGCCAAATATGTGCTTGCCGACAGTTGGTTTTGCAGCATCGAACTTATAAGGTTCGTCATAAAAACATTGAAAATAAACTTCCTCGGCATGGCAAAGACGAATTATTTAGAAATAACATTGTTATTTTATCTTCCCCCACAAAACAACTTACCCACCTTCGGGAACCAACGCATCAACAACCAATATGCAAACACTAAAGCGGCGGCGGTAACGCACGGAACCACCAAGTAACACAATATCCTCTCCCAATACGTATCACCAGGTATTACAAAGAGAAACGCCTTCTTAATGATATTCAGTGGGGTTATTGGAATTGCTGCCGCGTGGCAAGCATAAACGAAGAAACAACTTGCCACCAACAATGGATTTGCCTTTGCTCCCTTGCCGATAACAAATCGGGACGCAACATAAAACGATGACAGCACCGCTGAAACGTAAAATAAATTCTTCACAATGCTTTTATAATCTTTCGTTATCCATTGTGTTAACGACAAAACAAAAAATACAAACATCGCAGAAAGGATAACCTTACTGTATCGTTCACAAAATTCCACAATGTTTTTGCCATTGATTGCGAAATACACACCAAGCGAATAATAGAAGAATGCTGTTATTCTGAATCCGTGCCAAACGACCCAAAGATCAAGCACATACGCCACCAACAATATCAAAATTGAAGCAATTTTTAGTGTTTTAACCACCCAATATATCAGCGGAGATAGCACTGTAACCACAATCAAATCCCTCAGAAACCACAGCGGCAAATCGATTGGACCTGTCACGTATGTAGTCCACCAAAGCCACGGATGATCTACATCGCCCCAATGATTAATGTCCCAAAGGAAATGCCAATTCTTTTCGGCGAGATAATTGATTACATAATCCCACGACTCGCCTTTATAATACATCATCGCAATTTTACCGACAAGCAAAACAGCCCAAACCAAAACATTCCATAGAAAGAACGGAAGAATGAGCGATTTGACACGGCTTTTCATCTTTTTCTTGTAACCATTCCACGTGAACTCCCTGAAATTGTTGAAAAATAAGAAACCGGAAATCATAAAGAATGTAGGCACAGCAATTCCTGCAAAAAGCCTTATTATATAGCCCAATAAGAAGCATACACCTTCACACGACAACAAGTCCACATCTGTTTGCCAAGTTTGATAATAACCGTCCGTGTGAATCAGTATTACAAGCAACGCCATCGGAAACCTTAGCAAACTGATTGTCTCCGACTGCACCTTTGTTAAAGGATTTTCGTCTGTTAACATTTTGAGTGATAGATTTTTTCCTGCACCAACTATCACTCACGCATAGACACAAAAAAGGTATGAGCCTCTTATGCGTTCTCCAAGGTGCGTAGGAAAAGAGACCTCGTACTTCCTCTAAGAAATGCCCATACCGTATGGCAGGACATTGCTGTTACCGAGGAAGTACAAAGCACTCTTCTCCACGATGGAGAAAATGCTTTTACGCTGTTTTTGAGTCCGTTATCTCTGATAAAGTTTCCTACGCTTTCAGGAGAACGCAAATAACAGTCAATGCTATGTTCGTTAATAATATGTCAATTATCAGTTGCAAAATTACAAAAAAATCCATATAGTCGCCATCAAAACTATATGGATTTTTTTGAGATGTTTCGCAGAATAATTTTACAATTAGTAAATAATTTATTGTCTATCAGCATAGTTAAATATTACAATTTAAAGTAATTATTTTCCATAACATATCCATATACAAAAAACTGTCTAAAAAGCGGATTGAATTACAAATTAGGAATCGACTGAGTCCCTCTGTAAGGCAGGCTGGCAGCCTGCAATCCATTTTTTAGACAGTTTCTTAGTATTAATCAAAAACAGTAACCATTAGTTGTAGCAAGCCTCGCCATGTTCGTAAATATCAAGGCCTTCTTCCTCAATGCGTTTTTCGACGCGGAGGCCGTGAGTCTTCTTGATGAGCAAGAATACGCCAAGACCAAGCACGAATGCAAACGCCGCAACCGCCAGTGCGCCCAAAGTCTGAACGCCGATGGAAGCCTCCACACCGTTGATGGCAGAATCGCAGAACACGCCGGTCAAGATTGTACCGATGATACCGCCGACGCCGTGCACCGAAACTGCACCCACGGGGTCGTCGATGTGGCATTTCTTGTCGAGGAACGAAACCGAGAAACACATCAACACAGACGTTACAACGCCGATGACAGCCGCAGCCCAAATCGGCACGCAGTCGCACCCTGCCGTAATGCCCACCAAACCTGCCAACACACCGTTGCAAACCATTGAGAGAGAAGGCTTTCCGTCAACAAGCCATGTATAGAGCAACGCCGCGATGCCGCCAGTAACTGCCGCCATATTGGTTGTTACAAATACATGCGACATCGAAGTTGCGTTGTCATAACCCGTTGCGGCAACGGTTGAGCAAGGGTTGAATCCAAACCAGCCAACCCACAGACAGAACACGCCCAAAGCACAGAGTGTAAGGTTATGACCGGGAATCGCTTTTGACTTGCCATCGCTACTGTACTTGCCGATACGAGGTCCAAGAACCAAGGCTCCAGCTAACGCAAGCACACCGCCGCAGAGATGAACTACTGTTGACCCCGCAAAATCGTGAAAACCAAGTTCTGAGAGCCAACCACCGCCCCAAGACCAATGACCTTCTATCGGGTAGATAATCAGCGATATAACCATCGAATAGACAAAATACATCGAGAATTTTGTTCTTTCTGCCATTGCGCCCGACACAATAGTTGCCGCCGTAGCACAAAAGACCGTCTGAAAAATGAATGTCGCCTCAGCCGGTACATTACTATCACTGCCAATGAAGAAAAATCCGTCCCAACCAACAAAACCATTGCCAACACCATACATGATTGAGAATCCTGCAATCCAATACAAAACAGAGCCGCACATAAAATCGCAAAAATTCTTCATCAAGATATTTGCGGTGTTTTTTGCACGGGTGAGTCCTGCTTCTACAAGAGCAAAACCGGGCTGCATCCAAAATACCAACATCGCGCCCAACAATACCCACATCGTATCAAGACCGTTAACAAAGTCCTTCGCCTCCTCCACTACAGGAGTTATATCTAATAAAATGCCTGCCATAAGAAATTTTTTTTTAATTACGAATTTTGAATTACGATAAAACAAATTGTCAATTATCAATTATTACTTCTTGTCCCTGAGCACAGTATCGCCGTGTTCGCCGGTACGGATAGACCAAGTGTCGATAACATCGCTGACGAAAATACGACCGTCACCAACCTCTCCAGTCTGCGCCGTCTTGAGGATTACATCTACCGTGGGCTCAACAAAAATGTCGCGACAAACAATTGTGATAGCAACGCGCTCAATGATGTCGGTGCTATAAACAACGCCACGATAAATTCTGTCTTGTCGCGACTGTCCAATGCCATGAACATCGTGATACTCAAACCAATTGATGTCAGAATTGAGAAGGGCTTCCTTCACCTCGTCAAACTTGGTTTTACGGATGATTGCTTCGATTTTTTTCATGTTTTTTTCTGTTTTATGATTATTACGAAATATACTTATGACAACGTAAGAGTATTACGTATTTTACTATTTTTAATGCTTACTTTACATAAAAATTTCAAAATAACGCAGATTGTTATCTGTCAATCTGCGAGATTTTTAGATTAAAGATAGTGTCAACAACCTAAAATTTGATAGCAACGCCGCCAAGAACGTATGCTTCGCCGTGCGTGTCAAAACCAGTTGGGTTGCAAACCAAATGACCTCTTACAGTGAGCGTTGCAGCATCTTTAATCTTGAAATCGTGGCTTAGTCCAAAGTCAACATTAACGATGTTGAAACCGTCTTTTCGAGAGTACATCAACGCCTCTTCGTTTTCGATTGCGGCACCTACAGTAAGACTCATATCCAACTTCTTGAGCGAAGGCGCAAAAACCAACTCCATGTACGTTGAATGACCTTGGTCGCCATTGTACTTTCGGTTAGCACCAGCAAGCATTGTGTTGACATAGAACGAAAGCGGAACATCACTCACTTCGCCCCAATCGTATGCAATACCTGCCTCAAGATAGTGATTCTCTTTGTAAGGTCCGAAATAATCGAACGCTTCGCCTATGCTACCGTCGATTCTTTCATACTCCTGAGTCCAACAATAATCGTTGACAATCATCGAAAGACCGAAATCAAAAGCATACTCAACATAGAAATCGAGTTCGTTGTAGTTGTCCTGACCGAAATTGAGCGGCGACGAACCCCAAGTACCTATCGAAAGACCTCCAATCGTATACGAAATTTCAGGTTCAAAAGCCGCACTTCCAGCAAAACCACCTCTCCAAACGTCCTCCGTTACAAATTCGGTGGAAAAATGGAAACCATTGTCGTTGTCCTGACCAACTAACTCATCGTCCAAATCCTGAGCATTGGCGTTAAAAGCGGCTAAAACAAATGCCACACTTGTCAAAAAATTTGCAATTTTCATGATTAAAATTTGTTACATTAGTTCTATTTTTGATTTCACGATACAAAAATAACGTGAGTTTCAGACTCTGCCAAACATCTTGAAAGCCTTTCAGTGCAAAACTTATATTTAATACGTAAATGCCGCAAATGGCAATACGCAAATTTACTATAAAAAATTGAACTATCAGTTTAATGTTTTTGCATAGAAACGAATAATTTTATATGTAAACTACATGAAACGTAAATGCTAATCCAACTTTTGCAAGTTTTTTACACGGAAAACAATGAATATATGGAAAATAAAACCTCATATTTGAGTTTAAATACATAATTTCAACTTTATGCTATTATTCTAATTCTTTCTTAGAAAAACTATATAATATATATAAAAAACAACTTGCTGAGCGTCCCCAACAAGTTGCCAACAACTTTAAATTTAAGAATTTGAGAAAAATTGTGGGAGTAACAGGATTCGAACCTATGACCCTCTGCTTGTAAGGCAGATGCTCTGAACCAACTGAGCTATACTCCCAATCTTTCTTTATTTAAAGAACGTTTCGTTGTCGAAAGCGGTACAAAGGTAGAAACTTTTTTATTACCTGCAAATTTTTTTGCAATTTTTTTTCAAAAAAAAATAATTGGATATTATCAAAATGTTATCAATCAAAATGTTATTACAAATATTTTTTTTTATATTTATGCTCCTAAGGCAACGTCTAAAATCATCATTAACACAAATCCAGAAGCAAAACCAAGTGTTCCGTTGTTTGAATGTTCGCCTTGCGAGGCTTCTGGGATAAGTTCTTCAACTACTACATAAAGCATTGCTCCTGCAGCAAAAGCTAATAAATATGGCAATACTGGTATAACTAACGATGATAAACAGATTGTTAATACGGCTGCAATTGGTTCTACAATGCCCGACAACATTCCGTAGATAAATGCTTTGAATTTACCATTGCCTTCTCCTGCTAAGGGCATAGAAATTATTGCTCCTTCAGGAAAGTTTTGGATGGCAATACCTGCTGCTAATGCTAATGCTCCAGCTTCGCCTATCGGGGTGTTTTGTGCGGCTAAACCTGCGTAAACTACTCCTACAGCCATTCCCTCGGGTATGTTGTGGAGTGTTACTGCAAGACATAGCATAGTTGTTTTTTTTAGTTTGGCGCGTGGACCTTCTGGTTTTGTTGCGTCAGCGTGAAGGTGTGGTGTTATTATATCAAGTAAAAAAAGAAAAACCATACCTATAATAAACCCTGTGGCAGCGGGTATAAAAGCAAGTCTTCCCATATCTTGCGACATATCCATGGCTGGTATTAGTAGCGACCATATTGATGCTGCTACCATTACCCCAGAGGCAAAGCCTAACATTAGTTTCTTGGGATTGCTACCTATTTCGTGTTTCATAAAAAAAACTGTGGCAGCTCCAAGTGCTGTACCTAAAAATGGAATTGTTAGTCCTTGTATATAAGTGATGAGCATAATAAAAAGCCGATGCTTTGTGCATCGGCAAAGTTTTTTTTAGAGTATGAAAGTTATACCAATTTGGAAATATGCAAAATCTTGCCAAGTGAGTTCACTATAAATACCAAATGAGCCGAACATCAATCTTACTCCTGCAATCGGAAATATGTCGAATCTGGAGTCGTCAATTGAATCCCATTGGTTTCCGCTATTTTTGTCTTTGCGTTTAAGTTTTTCATAACAATAACCAACGCAAAGTCCTGCGTATGTATCAAGATTATTAACCCAAGTGTAATGGAGCATACCTCGTGTTCCTAAACGCCAACGGTTGTCTATGTCTTTATATCCGCCTTCGTCGTTAGAACCTCTGCCTATGCCGAAATATCCGCCTGCGCTAATTGAACCGTGACTATTGATGATGTTGCCAAGGATACCGTAGTCGAGTGCAAAATTAAAAGTGGGAACAAAAATGTTTCCTGAATGGTAATTTCCATAATAATAACCATCGTTATCGCCAAGTCCAAGACCAAAGTTAAGTCCAAGGTCGCCTTTTTGGAATGCTGTTTGTGCGTTGGATTTGTTGCAATTTAATGCAAGTGCCAAAATACAAGTTGTAATTAAAAATAGTTTTTTCATGTTTGTAAAAAGTTTTTTTGTTTAAATTTTTGACAAAATTACTAATTTAAATTCATTCTATTGTGTATTGTTAATTTAAGTTTTTGTTTTTAAATAATATTAACATTTAAAATTATGGGTTGTAACGCGCATTGTTATAAATGTCCATCATATTTTTTATTTCCATAAGTTGCTCCAATGAAATTTTGGGATTGTTTTTCATATACGATTTTACTATTTTATATCCGCAAAATGTAGCGCATCCGGGTGAACTATGATTGCCAAAAGGGGTAGTAAAAGGTCCGTCGCCTGTAAATTTGCGTATTTCGTGTACATCTGTTATAAAAAGTAACTTCTTGTCAACTAATACATTCCATATATCCTCTTCGTATTTTTCTACCCAAAGGTATTGTATGTTTGTATAACCCCAACGTAGCGAATCTGCGGTGTTGGGAAGTATGGCGTTTAGAAAATATTGCAACCTGCCTTGGTAAATCATTTCACTTATTAGGTCGCAAGCATATTTTTCGTCCTTGGGATATTTTATTAAGGCTATTGTTTTAAACAGATCTACAGGTAACATTTCTTTTACCATTTTTTTTCGTTCATAGTTTGTAAATCCAAGGTTGGCGTATGCAGGGTAATTTGAACCTAAATATTTTTCAAGACTTAGAGCAACAATTCCATCTGTAGGAAAAGCGGATTCTTGAAATCCTGAAACAATAGTAAATACGTCTGGCACTTGCTCGTTAGGGAAATAATAACGGTAGTGCTTAACACCTTGTTCAAACATTTTTTTTAGCGCAATGGTATCCGAAAAGGTTTTTCTAACATCTGTGAATACCGAGTTGGCATTGCAATAATCAATAAATTCGTCGAGTTTATCTACAAAACCTGCAGATTCTGGGTTACCAAGTTGAAGAATTTGGCAAAAATAAAAATCAGAAAAATCACCATAATTTTTTTCGAGTTGTTTCATATCGTCGTATATGTTTTGAGCCTTAACGGTATCCAACGCATAATGAAACGGTATAAAATTAAACTCACCGCTTATTTTTTCTACATCAACGTCAAATGGATTGGTGGTGCAACTTTCAAGAAATATTAAAAGTGCAAATAAAAATTTTTTCATAATTGAACTTTTTTATTGCAAAGGTAATGCTTTTATTTTTAATATTTATGTACTAATTTTTATTGACAAACTAATTTTATGTTATGTGTTTTATAATCAGCTGTTTATTTTTGTTTAATTATTGATGAATGGCTGTAATTGATAAAAAAAACTTTGTTGAATTATTATTTTTTGTTGTACATTGAATAAAAAAAATCAAAAAAAAATTTGAATTATAAAAAAACAATACTAATTTTACCTCGTCAACGAAAACTCAAAACATAAAAAAATTAAGTTATGATTGTAATAAGGGACGATAAATATATAACTATTACATTTGACAAAAATGTTTCTATGTTAGAAACATGTTGGAAACAGGCAAGTACAGAGATTAATGATTTTGAAACTATTAAAGAAATAATTTCAACTATAGCAGACAATCTTGTAGCGTATCATGCAGAGTTATATTTGGCAGATCAGCGCAATAGACAAGTTGTATATACGTTGGAAATGCAGAAATGGATTGCCGATAGGTTAAATAACGGATGCAAACGTGCTGGTGTAAAATACGCTGCTTTTATTAATTCTGATAATTTTGTTGCGGGGTTAAGCACTACACAAATGATTAGTGAAGCCGAAGAAGTAACCACTGTTGTTAGAGAATTTGGTGATAGAGATTCTGCAATTAAGTGGTTTGGAATATAATTGTTATAACAAATAATTTTTTTTTTGCATTTTTTACCCCGTTTTTGCGGGGTTTTTTGTTTTATTTTAGATAACATATAATAACAAATTAAGTAATCTATGGAACTGATAATCAACACATACGGCACATCTCTCAACCGAGACAACGAGGGCTTTGTAATAACCACCAAAGACGGACGGCAGAGGATACCGACGGTTGGCATCAAGTCGATACAAATATCCAAAGGCGCGCAGATAACCTCCGACGCCGTGATGCTCGCCGTAGAAAAAGAAATCGAAGTGATGTTCATGGACAATCAAGGCAACCCGATTGGGCGGATTTGGAGTCCTAAATATGGCAGCGTGTCAACAATCAGAAAGGGGCAGATTGAATTTACATTCTCAAAAGAGGCGTTGGAATGGATAAAAAGTGTCATTATAAAAAAAATTGGCAATCAGCAGGTTATCCTTCAGATGATGGATGCTAAGACCGACGACGAAGACAAAAAACGCAAAAAAGCCGTCAATCGTCTCGAAGATTATAGAGCCAAAATCATTGCCCTTGATGGAGATATTGTCGCCGACGTTGCGCCAACTTTGAGAGGTTGGGAAGGCGTGGCGAGCAAGATTTATTTTGAAGCAATCCAAATGTTTCTGCCAGAGGAGTTTAGGTTTACTGAACGTAGTCAAAAACCCGCCTTCGACATTGCAAACGCGTTGCTCAATTACGGCTATGGGATTTTGTACGGACGAATTGAAGGCGCATTGATAAAAGCCGGCATCGACCCTTACGTTGGCGTTCTCCACCGCGATGACTACAACCGCCCAGTTTTGGTGTATGATGTCATTGAAATTTTCCGTGTCTGGGTTGATTATGTTGTATGGAACTTATTGAGTCAGAAAGTGATAAGCGAAGAGTTTTATTCGGTGAAAAGCGACGGCAGCGTTTGGCTCGAACAACTCGGACGGCGCATCCTAATCCAAAGTCTCAACGATTATATGGACGAAATAATCACCATCGACGGACTTCAGCGCAGCCGTCTGACACAGATTCAGTTATATTGTCAAGATTTGGCGCAAAAATTCAAAGCAGTCGGGCAATGAAAAATTAACAATTAAAAATGAAAAATTGCCAATCCGTCATTTTTAATTTTTAACTTTTAATTTTCAATTTTCAATTACCATGGAAGAACCATTAATGATAATGTGCGGGGCAAAAATAACATCGCCCAACGACAAATTGATGAAGGTTACGGTTTCGTATGTTGCTGACAAACTGCGCAGTCCAAAACCCGAAATTGAGGCTCAAATTCGTCAAATGCGCGATATGCTCGCAATCGACGAAAAAAAATACCGTGAGTTCAAAAAACAACTGCCATACATCGTAACGGGTTGGTTTAACCCGCCAATACGCCGCACCGAAAATTTTGCGTACACAGAATTGTTTATCCTTGATTTTGACCACCTTCAAGAGAAAAGACTCGGCATCGTGTCGCTAAAAAATCTTATCAACCAAGATTCGCGGGTTTTGATGAGTTTTGTATCTCCGGGCGGCGACGGGTTAAAAGTGATGTTCAGACTTAAAGAAAAACTTTATGACGCAGGGATTTTCAAGGTGTTTTACAAGGAGTTTGCACAAAAATTCGCCAATTTGTACAATCTTACACAAGTAGTTGACGCCAAAACTTGCGACGTTACGCGGGCGTGTTTTATGAGCATTGACAACGACGTGTATTTCAACCCCGAAGCCGAGCCTATCGACATCAACGCTTTCATCAACCCCAACAATCCAACCGAAATGTTTGATATTATAAGAGGTCAGGCGAAGGAAGAAAAAACACAACCCAAACTTTCCGACACACCTAAAAATAACGACCCCGACGCGGACGCTTTGCAAAAAATTGCGAATTTGTTGGACCAAAAAACACGCACAAAAAAGCAACCTCAAACAAAATCTCAACCCGTTGTGCCTGACATTCTCAACGAAGTGATGGACGGTCTAAAAACGTATCTTGAAAATAGCGGCGTTGAAGTTTATAATGTCATCAACATTCAGAAAGCCAAAAAGATACAGATAAGGCTTGGTGTCAAGAAAGCCGAAATCAACCTTTTTACCAACCAAAAACGCGGCTTCACCGTAACACGTGTTGACAAGCGCGAAACCGACGGTGAGTTCAACGAAATGATGCGACAGTTGGTGCTAAGTTATATTGAAGAATTATTTGGTTGATTGGATTGTATTTTATAACTTCGCATTACCAACAAAAACTTATCAATTATGTTATATTTCGCAGATTATAAACAGCATAGCGATTGCAAAATCAATCCATCGCTTTTGTGGGAATACGAAACTGACCATATAGACTACAAAGCGATGCGCAATGTTATTGTACAAAGAGTTTTGGAACGAGGTTGGATAGAAGATTACTATGCAATGTTCAATTTGTACGGATATAGACCAGTGCGACAAGCGGTTAAGGAGATTCCGTATTTAAACGACAAAGATATGAGTTTTGCATGTCGTCTGTTTAATCTCAAAAAGGAGGATTTGAAATGTTACAAAAACAAACTCTCAAGACCACAACTTTGGAACTCCTGAAATCGCTTATGGCAGATGATGAATTACAAGGGTTCTATCTTGTTGGCGGCACTGCGCTTGCTCAATTCTATTGTTGGAAATGGCACGAGGATAAAAGATTTAAAAGCCATAATATTCTTTGACGAAATCAATTATAACGAGCCAGTAAAGATGTGTAATTCAACCAAACTTAATTGGAAAAAGATTGCCAAACGACTGACAGAAATGTCAAAATATATTGACAAAAAGTTTTCTGAACCACCTCTGTAAAATTGACCTAATATATGACCAGAAAGAAACCGGAACCCACCGCCGAGGAGATTTTGCAGCGGATAGCCGAGTCGGGTATAAAGGACAACCAACAGATAAAACGCACTTCCGAAGACGAGGAATCGCAATTGGAGTCGTTGCCCGAAAGAATAAATAAACTGCTGAGTATCAACGATAAAGAACGAAAAAGTACAGATATGTTGTTTTTTGTAATGTACGACATCGCCCACAACAAAGTGAGGAACATGATTGCCAAATACCTCATCAAACGAGGCTGTTTTAGGATTCAGAAATCGATATTTTTGGCTGATCTTGATGCCGAAGATTTCAACAAAATAAAAAACGACCTTGCTGAAGTTCAAGCGGCATACGACAACAACGACAGCATTCTAATTGTCCCGATTTCAACCGATTACCTAAAATCAATGAAAATTATTGGTCAGAACATCGACGTGGATTTGATAATGAGAAACAAAAACACGCTGTTTTTCTGATACGAAAAAAAATTTCGTAATAAACCACATTTGTTATATATTTGCAAAAAAATATAAAGGAACGAAATTATGAAAACATTACAACTCAACTCAGAATTTTTTGCAGTGATGAGCCAAGTAGCAGACGACGAGGCACTCATGAAAAAGATAATCAACTACGCCAAAAAACTCGTCAAGAAAAAAACGGACGAAACCCTAATGACAAAGGAAGAGTATTTTAAAATGCTCGACGAGTCGGAAAAACAATACGCAGAAGGCAAATACACCACACTATTGCCAGGCGAAAGTGTTACGGACATGCTAAAACGTTGCGGCTATGTATAGAATTGATTACACTGACATTGCAAACAAAGGGTTGGCAAAACTCTTGAAAAGCGACCCTAAGTCCTTCAAAAAAGCGTTGGCTTTCATCGACGAACTCAAGGTACACCCCACCACTGGCACGGGACATCCCGAGCCGCTCAAGGGGCAGCCCGAAAACCGTTGGAGCCGTCGCATTTCTCAAAAGCACCGTTTGGTTTACCGAATCTTTGAAACAGAGGTTGTTGTACTTGTGATTTCTTCATACGGACATTATGATGATAAGTAGCCAAATTCACACTCTCCCCGCGCTCAAAACGCCGAAACCCAACGCAGCATTTTTGCCTAAGCCAATCAAATGCGGGATACTTAGGTTGCAGACAAAGTCAACGTTAAAAGCCGTCAACCCAACCCCTTTGTACCTCAAAACATACGGCGACGAAAGGTTAGAAATACTACATTCCAATTCGCCGTCAATGAAAATGTCCATCCCTTTTAAAAACGACAAAATATTGCCTTTGAGGATTTTTTCCAATAATGTTATTTTGTCAGTCATCAACGTCAACGAATTGTAAATCTTGTAGTTTTCAGGATTCAGTGCAAGCCAATGGCGCAGCGAATAGTTGAAAGTAGAGTTCCAAAGTTGAACATTGGTCTTGTTGGCTTTCACCGACACAATCTCCATTTCGCGGACATTGCCCCCGATGTCGAAGGTGAAATTACCGTTTTCAAACAATTTCCCAATGCTCTCCACTCCCGCTCCAATGCAGACAATGGCGGGATTACGTCCGATTTTTTTGTATTGGATAAGCGGGTACGAGTATCTGTAACCATCGCCTTGATGGTTGTGAAACAGAAGGTTACCACCAGCGGCGGCTATCACTGCGCCACGAAATTGCGGTATCTCGCGGTCAAGGATTGTGCCGTCAAATTTTACAATCAATGTCTTGATATTCTCCATGTCTTTCGCTATTTTCTTGCGCAACAAAGATATGCTATTTTGTTTTAATTAAGAAAAAAACTTTGCGGGGCATTAAGCGCAAATATCAAGAAAATTTATTAACTTTGTGGCGGACTAAAGATTATACAACCCAATCATGTCAGACACATCAAATAAAATAACGTTCACGCCCTCGCAGCAGGACGCTTTCGACAAGATAATAGCCTTTGTGGAAGACCCAAAATCAAGAGTTTTTATTCTCAACGGCTATGCCGGCACTGGCAAAACAACTATTACAAAGCAAGTTATCAAGCGTCTTGACAAACTGAAAAAGTCATACAACCTATGTGCGTCAACAGGCAGGGCGGCAAAAATCCTTTCCGACCTTTCGGGAAGCATGGCAAGCACCGTGCACAGTTTGATTTACAAATACAGCGATTTTAACCGCGACCTCGAAACAGAAATAAAACTCGCCCAAAACAAACAGACGGGCGGCGAACTTTACCTCGTGTTCTCCTTTGAGCCACGTCCAGAAAACGAGCAGGGCTGCATCTACATCATAGACGAAGCGTCGATGGTGAGCGACATAGCAACAAGCAGCATATCGCAGGCAAAATTTGGCAGCGGACGTTTGCTATCCGACCTCATGAAATTTGACCCGCAAGGCAAATTCATCTTCATCGGCGACAACTGCCAGTTACCGCCCGTGGGACAGCCGATTTCGCCAGCATTGACACCGCAATATTTTAAGGAGGTTTTCGGCATCATGCCACAATCGGCATCGCTCACAGAGATAATGCGACAATCCGACGGCAACGACATCATAGAACAGTCGGCAATAATCCGCCAAGAATACCACCGCGCACCCTCTCAGCCCTACACCTTGCCCAACAACCGCAACGACTGGCATTATCTCTATTGGCGCAACTGTGAAAACATCAAAGTATTGCCAAACCAACAATGGCTCATCAACCAATATGTCAGCAAAATACGCAATTACGACTACAACAAGACAACGCTCATAACACGTACCAACCCCCAATGCCAAAAACTCGCCCTTGCGGTGCGCAAAAAACTCGGATTCAGCGGCACGGTCAACGTCAACGACCTCTTGCTCGTAACGCAAAACAACCTCGTTTCCGGACTGATGAACGGCGACCTCGTGAGGGTAAAAGAGATTGGCGGCACAACCTCGATGGCGGGGCTTCAATTTATCAACGTAACAGTGGAAAACATAGCCAACGGCAATGAGTTTCAGCAATATATGATAGCAGACGTTATCAACGGCTTTGCCACCAACCTCACACCTGAACAACAGCACAGCCTGTTTGTCAACTTTGCAATACGTATGCGAGACCAAAAGCTTACCCAGCACGACGAGCGATTCAAAGAAAACATGAAGACCGACCCATACCTCAACGCCCTGCGCTGTGTGTATGGTTACGCGCTCACGTGCCACAAGGCACAAGGCGGCGAATGGGAGGAGGTGTATCTCGACATGCCCCGTAACATCACCCTCAACCCCGTAAAGTCCAACTATCAATGGATTTACACCAGCATGACCCGCGCCAAAAAATACCTCTACGTCGCCAACGATTTTTTCATACGATAAGAGTATCAGTATATTAAGTGAGTTTTAACAAAAAATTAAGGAAAAATTTTTCTGTGCGAAGGATTTTGTGTATATTTGGAACGTGAAAAGAAAACAAAAAAACATTATGAAAAACGATATTATAAGACAACGAATCTACTTAGCGGCATTACTATCCGACATAGGAAGGTTTTATTTTAGGGGCAAAAGCGATGACGAGGTTTTGTCTCCTGAGTTTGCATCCTTGAATGACAGCAATCAACCTGAGTATATTCCGTGGTCTTGTCAATTCATAAATAAATATCTAAGTTCAAAACTTGACATTGGTGATAACAATGACCAAAATTCTGTAATACGCTATATCCGTGATTCTTATAAAGAAACCTCTATAATACGTAAAGCAGAAAGATGGGCGGTTGGAAACATAGAACTTAAAGAAGAACGAAACAACAAAGTTCCGTTAAAATCTATTTTTTCAATTTGTACTATTAATGGGCACGAAGCGGATAAAAAATTATACATTCAGCCCAAACAGTTGGATATAATTGAATTTGATAATATGTCATTTAATAGGTCACTAGAGGAAATTGACAATAATTACAAGACTCTTTGGAAGAATTTTATTAAGGAAGTCCCCTTGCTGCCGGATGGTAATATTGAGGCGTTTACCGAAAGTCTGTTACATTTGTTAAAGAAATACCTTTGGTGTGTTCCTATAAGTAATGTAAACGGCAAGAATGATTTCATTGATCTTTATAACCACGCCAAAACCAAAGCGTGCATTACAGATTGTCTTTATAAAACAGAGGACATCACCAATAAACTCATTATTGTGGGAGGCGATGTCTCAAGCATACAAACATATATCTACAACATTGCTTCGCGAAAGGCAGCTGTCAGTCTTAAAGGTCGGTCTTTTTTTATTCAGTTGCTTGTGGATTCAATTATTCAACGAATAATACAGCACAATGAAATTGACGCATCATTTGGACACGTTTTGTATTCGTCAGGTGGCAAATTCTATATGCTACTTCCAAATACCAATGGAATAAGGCAGGCTCTTGATGATGAAATCAAAGTCGAGTTGGAAAAATATCTTTGGAATGAATTGGATGGTCAGATTTCTGTAAATCTGTCGTACATACCTTTTAATTTGTCTGACAATGACCTTTTTGACGGTTACGGTTCTAAGATTTCCGACCTTTGGAAAAAATTGAACGATAACTTTACGGAACTCAAACATCAAAAGTTCAGGTCAGTTGTATCCGACCCCAAGTATTTCGGTGAATTGTTTACACCACAACCAATTGATGTCAATTCAAAGGTTTGTGCTGTTACAGGCATCGAAGGTTATTGCGTAGCGTTAAATGACAACGATGAAAAAACATATGTTCTTCCATCAGTAAAGGAACAATCCGACCTTGGCAAAACACTTAAAGATGCCGATTACATACTTAGTCATAACGGCAAAGCGACAAATCTTTCAAGTGGTGGCACCCGAAAAAATATCGACATTTTCGGCATAGCCAATTACATCTTTGATGAAAGAGAACTTTACAAACGGGAAGCCGAACTATATAGTATTAACGCCAATGATACAACATTTGTCAAGCGTATCAATAACAATGCCTCATTGAAAAACAAACTTAAAGGCAACAATGTTTGTTACGGTTTCCAGTTTTACGGTGGCAACAACCAAGCGTGGAACAATGATAAAGAACGTCCAAAAACTTTTGATGAACTTGCATCTGACACTTATTTAGGCGTGCTTAGAATGGATGTTGACAATTTAGGTAATTTGTTCATTCAGGGTGTGAAAGATGCCGACAGAAGTTTTTCATCAAATGCGACATTGTCGTTTTTATTTGATTATTTTTTCAGCGGATACCTCAACACAATTCGTGAAAAAGATATTTACCGCGACTGTGTCAATATTCTTTATTCGGGCGGCGACGATGTATTTGCAGTTGGGCGTTGGGATAGTTTGATTTCTTTTGCTGAGGAAGTAAGAAACGAGTTTAGGAGATTCGTTGGGCGCGACGACATATCCATTTCAGGTGGTATTTCAATAGTTGGGCAAAAGTTTCCTATCGCAAAGTCCGCACAAATGGCGGGCGAAGCCGAGAGAAGAGCAAAAGAATACCGAGACAATCAGAAAAATGCGTTGTCAATGTTTGGCGAAGTTGTGTCGTGGAACGAGGAAATACCTGATTTTACAAATTTTTCGACAGATGATTTGTTAGAATGGGTTACAAGCAATTACAAGTCGTGTTCTGAATATGCCTTTGTAAAAGCGAACAAGATGATATTGTACCAGTTGATTAGTGATAAAGTCATAACGAAATCATTGCTGCACAAACTGATGCTTTGGCATTTTGAACGAACCGAAGGCAATTTGAGTTACTATTGGCATACTGCATATTATCTCAATCGATTTGTGGAAAGGCGGAAAGAATACAACGACATTATCAAGATTTTTTTTCGTACTACTATGGTCAACATCTTGTATAGCAGCGGATTTGACAAACGAGACAAAAGCGACTATTATAGGCTAATGGCTGTTGCTGCACGTTGGGCGGAATTGGAACTAAGATTTAACGAACATAACTAAATTATCTGCAATATGAACACATACAACGGAATAGATTTCGACAAGAAATGGGTTACGGAAGGCATTACCGACCAAACAATCCAATGGGCAAAAGGTTTTGGCGAGTATCTTACAAAACGCGATGACCTGAAACCTATGACCACGAGCCAACTTCGTAGATTTTTCGGCGAAGTTAAACGTATTGAGAACGACTTTGAAAAGAACAAACAGGACGTTCATATGTTGTTACCTATGCTTGCATACGCAGCGGGCAGAGACCGAAAAACCAAAATCAAGGATTTTGAAAATTCGATGCGCCCTGCCATAGAATCTATCGGAGAAAACGACAAAAACTTCACCAGATTTGTCAAAATCTTCGAATCTGTGGTTGCATACCATAAGTACTATGGTGGCGAATAAAAAATGTTGAACCAATAAAAAATCAATATAATGAGCAGCAAACTAACTAAAAAAATCAATATTACCGGCAAACTGACATTGCTAACCGGTTTGCACATCGGAGGAAGTTCCGACAATGTAGAAATTGGCGGCATCGACAACATCGTAATCCGTACCGCACGGCGCGTGAAAAAAAGTAACGGATACGGCATCGACAATCAGCCATACATCCCCGGCAGTTCAATCAAAGGCAAAATGCGCTGTCTTTTGGAGCAAACCAAGGGTGCAGCAGCGACAGGCAATGACGATGACGTAAACGCACTGTTCGGCATAACAGAGCGAAAAGCAGACCCAAGAGAAAATGTATTGGCAAAATCAAACGTCCGCTCTGCGTTGATTGTTCGCGATGCATATTTGGACGAAGATAGCATCAAACTTCTTGGGGAGTCTGAAAACCTCTCACGCTACACAGAAAACAAGTACGAAAACTCAATTGACAGAGTAAAGGGCACTGCCAGCAATCCACGTCAGACAGAGAGGATTCCTGCCGGAGCATCTTTTGATGTTAATTTCATTGTAAACGTATGGGACGATTGCGAACTCAACGAAACTAGCCTCCTCAATCTTCTTCGCGAAGGTCTAAATGCCCTCGAAAACGATTACCTTGGTGGTAGCGGTTCCCGTGGATATGGTCAAATACAATTCAGCAGTCTTAAATATGTTGAACTTGACCAAAGCAACTCGTGGTCTTACGACAAAAAAAAATTGAACGAATTTGACAGAGCAGTAAAATGAAACTGAAAGTTTACAAACTACATTTCACTTCTCCGCTCCACATCAGCGGTACGAGGGACGATTATAGTGTCAGCCTTAAAACTATCGCATCAGACACTATGATGGCCGCTCTTACCTCGTGCCTTGCCAAAATCGGTGAATCAATTCCCGAAAAAGGTGATTTGGGTTTTGTTATCAGCGACTCCTTCCCCTTTTATCAAGAAACAGAGACGTCTGCCCCAGTATTTTTTTTCCCACGTCCGTTAAAAATTAATCTACCGGACCAAATAGAAGATACTAATTTGAAGAAAATTAAGAAAGTCAAATGGTTTGACAAATATTACTTTGAAAAAGTATTAGGCGGTGATATAATGTTTCAAAATTCAGACATCAGGAGAATAAAGTGTGATGAGTACATTGTTGATAAAAACCAATCAAAAAACTTCAATGGTATCTTTGAAAGTCAAGTTACACCAAGGGTCACCATCGCGCGTGATGGTGTAAGCGACTCTGTACCTTATTATGTCGAAAAAATAACGTTCAGAGATTTTTCAGGTCTATATTTCATTGTTGACGGGGATACCGAACTCTTAGAAAAGGCAATGAACCTTTTAAAAGAGGAGGGCATTGGAACAGACAGAAATGTCGGAAACGGCTTTTTCGAATATGATACAGATGAAATTGAATTGTCGTTGCCTGAAAGTGCCGATAATATTCTTTCGTTATCCAATTACATACCATCGAAAAGTGAAGAACTTACAGAACTCCTCGGCGGCGACAAGATTGCGTATGAATTTCACCGTCGCGGAGGATGGATTACCACATATCCTTACAATTCGTTACGGAAGAAATATGTGTATGCATTTGTCCCTGGCTCTGTATTTAAAAGACCAAATCATGCAACAGATAGCGGTTTACTCAAATTAGGTGAAGTTGTTGACTTAAAACCTGACAATATTGGTGTAAGTCATTCAATTTGGAGAAACGGAAAGTCAATATTCTTGCCTATAAAACTGTAATGTATGGAACAACTGAACAAAAAATATTATTTGAACATCGAGGTGCTTACGCCTCTGAATATTGGTGTAGGGGCAGAAAACGATTGGGTTGAAAACGTAGATTTTGTCATCAACGGCAAAATTCTATACAAATTCAACCTAAGGGCATTGATGTCTGATTTTGGCAAAGTGATTTCAGATAAGGTTGGCACCAAAGGTATGTTGAGCGCGATTGGTATCAACAACTTGACAAATCCAAAATACGCTAAGTTGTTCAAACTACCGTTGGATGTCGACGGTAAAGTTGCGATGCAGCCTAACAATCAGAACAGCAATCCGATAAAAGCGTTCATCAAAAACAATTTGAGTGGGAAGCCAATCATAGCCGGAAGTTCGCTCAAAGGTGCTATTCGCTCGGTTTTGTTCGATTACTTTCAAGTAAAAAGGCAAGGTGAAGATGCTGTATTTGGTTCAGCAAAAAAAGGCGACGACTTTATGCGCTTTGTGAAAGTTACTGACGCCGAATTTGAAAAAACCAGTCTTGTCAACACAAAAATATTTAACCTAAGCAGCGAAAATAGGCGCGATTGGGAAGGCGGTTGGAAACACAAAGGAGGAAAATTCAGTGAAACCGACCAAAAATTCAAATCAACAGGATTCAACACAATATACGAATGTATAGAACCACAACAATGTGGTTTTGCTGCGATTATGTTGTCGCCCTTGGCATACAACAATTACGGAAAAACAAATCAACACATAGCGGACAACGACAAGGAACCAATTGTAACGAAAAACATTTCATTCCTGTTTGATATAATCAACAAACATACTAAGAATTATTTGCAAAAAGAAAAGAAATTCTTTCAGACTTACAATGAAGCCGAATATGCTGATGAGATTGAAGAGTCAATAGACGATTTGTTAAGACTTATTCCTTCCGACGGCAAGTCGTGTATCTTGAAAATGTCGGCAGGTTCGGGATTCCACTCAATCACCGGAGATTGGCAGTTTAACGACTATTCAATCAACGGTCTCGACACATCGAGATCGGTATCAAGAGGATTGTTTAACAACAGGAAATCAGCCAAATCTCGTAAGTTAGCCGACACGGACGATGGACTAAAACTGATGGGATTTGTCAAATTGTCTCTGATTGACGAGGATGAATATAAGCAAAATATACTTTCAAAATTTGAAAAAGATTAGTATATTTGCAATCAAAATTATTTCAGCAAAAAATGTCAAGAGTATTGGTATCTTTTTTGGGAATAGGCGTTTCCAATAGTCATAGGTACGACGAAGTAACGTACAATATTGAGGGGAAAACGTGTAAAAAAACAACCCTCATTGCCGAGGCCATAACAAAATATTATGGCATAGATAAACTTATACTTGTAGGTACGCCCAAGTCTATGTGGGAGGAAGTATACCAAATAAAGTTTATCAATGGTTCGTATCAAATTTTTGAAAATATATCCGAACCTCAACAAGGAGAGGTAGTTACACCAAAATCATACATTGCTCATCGAATCGATGGTGTAACAAAACTGAAATTCAATCAGATTTATACACCAAAAGGAGATAAGGAATGCTGTCTCGACATGAAAGTATTAACCCTCGACAGAGTGGTTTTTGTTGGATTTGAAAAATAGGAGGAACAGAAATGGCAAATCTTACAGCACCATACAATTTTGCACCGCTCAATCCAAACGTTTATATTCCTGAATGGTGGAATGAAGTATCTCACGATGTGCCGTTTAAGGATGGCGAGGATGGAGTTATGGAAGTAACCTTGCAAAATATTACTCCTCTTTGTATTTGTGATGGAAGAGCGGGTAATCAGAAAAAAAATCCCGACGATATTTCGGAATCCGCACACATTTTGCTCAAAGATAACAAACTGCAATATTTTTTGCCGTCAACGAGCATCAAAGGAATGTTGCGCAGCGTTTTGGAGGTTTTATCTTTTGCGAAACTGAAACAGTTTAACAACGACTATTTTGGTTATAGGGAGATTGGTAAGCAATACGGTCAGGGCGACTATGTATCTCGAATGGAAAAATCCCAGGCGGGTTGGCTAATAATTGAAGATGGTGATTACAAAATTTACCCTTGTGAGTTTGAAAAGGTATCCCACTCATCAATCAAAGCATCGTATCCAAAATTCAAAAAGGAAGGAAACATTCGAGAAAAATACAAGAGTATAGAGAATGACTATTTCCCGTCTCCTTCCAATGGAAAGACTCTTGTATGTACAGGCTATATGCACGGCAAAGAGTGCGAATACTATTTCTTTGGCACAAAAAATAAATCAAAAACTTTGGATCCAAAGGATGCAAAACGTTTTCTCTCCGTTCATAAGCCTACACCTCTTTTTGAGGATTATTTCCTGCCTAAATTGAAAAAGGGAATTGCTATTCCAATTTTTTACTTGGAGGAAGGTTCAGAAATCAAACTTGGCTTGTCGAAACTATTCCGCTATCCGTACAAATACGGTGTCAAGGATTTTGTACAACAAGACAAAAAAAATGGATACGACTTGTGTGAACTTCTTTTTGGCTTTATCGACGGAAATGGCAATGAATCGTTGAAAGGACGCGTACAAGTGTCAAATGCTTTCGCCAAAGAATGTGTTGACAAAACCGACAACATTGTCGTTGGTGTGTTGGGACAGCCTGCCGCATCGTATTATCCTTTGTACGTTTCACAAAAAACGTCCAAGGGCGGCTACTGCAATTATGATACTGGAAACCAAATTGCTGGACGAAAATTCTACAGAATCCGTAATGGAAATACTACCGTAGGGTTGCCTGCTGGAAATGGCAACGAAAATGTTATGGTTAAATTCAGCCCAACACCGTCTAATCTCCATTTCAAACTAAAAATTGCCGTTCACAACTTGAAACCGGCAGAAATTGGAGCAATTTTGTCAGCGTTGACATTTCATAACACTGCAACTGTTCATCATAATATCGGTCTTGCAAAAGGTTATGGCTATGGAAAATTGCAGCCCATAACCATCAATGAAGTTAAATTGAATGGTTTTAGCGCAACTGCTGAAGAATACCTTTTTGCATTTGAAAACGAAATGAACTCATTTGTCTATGAATCGGGGAATGGACATTGGTACAATTCGGAGCAAGTTACCAAACTCCTCGGCATTCATTCGGGACACAATTCTGATGACCTGCAAATTATGGATTTGGACAACTACTTGGTAAACAAGCAAAAGTCTAATTTCAATATAATGTCAGAAAATTCTGTTTCGCCGCTTTCCACATTGTCAAAGTATGAGGACGATATTATTGCAGATACCTTTTCAATGATAAAAAATGGTATAAGTAATCTGAATACTTTTGACGATTATCGATATTATATCGAACAGAGTAAGCGTCTTCTCAAAACCATCAATGCTTCTACTAATCCATCAAAGTATAGTTCACAGCGAGAATTTTTGACAGAAAACATCGACCGTCTAACAAACGAATTGCAAACGTTAGAAAATTCAGCTTTAGAATCTAAATATACGAATTTGTTGAAACAAACAGAAGATATTTTGGTTATACCGATTGCCAAAGTGAAGTTAAATGAGTTGACAAATCTCAAAAGCGAATTGGACGTTTTTTGTCCAAATGCAGGTAATTTCTCAGATAAGGTTCTTGGTTTGCTTTCCCGAGTTTCTCAGAAAATAGAACAAAAAACGAAAGGTGTCGGTTCAACCTCTATCAAAGAAATTTTAGAAGAAAAATCAGCCAACGGCAAATACAAAATTGTTGACATAAAAATACTGAAAAGTAAACTCGATAAGTATTTGAGAAATAATGGTTTGTCGTTTTTGAACGAATCTGATTTTGATGTTTTGAAAAACACTGTGATTCGCTTGAAAAGCGGTGCACCGAAAAGGGATTTGTCGAAATGGAATGATTATGACGACAAATATTCCTTTTGGAAGCAAATTTCAGTGTATGTCGGTGATGATACAGCAAAACAGTGGTTTGAAGAAGTTGTAAGGAGGTAGCGACAACAACAGATTACGACACAAAGAGTTGGAGCGCAAACTCCTATCATACGGCAATGACGTACTTGTGGCATCGCCACAAAAAATCAAAACCGTAATTGCAAGAGAAATCAAAAAGTTAAACGAATATTATAACGAGTAAGAGATAGATGGCACGAATCCTCATATCATTGCTAAGCGATTATTTACAGCCAAATTTTTTGTTAATCAAGGAGTTTGCAGGTAAATACGATAAATTGGCGTTTATTACAACCAAGCGCATGGAAGAAGAAAAAAAGAAAAGCTTTTGGTTGGAAAACGCCTTGAAACTACCAGAAAATTCTGTACGCAGAATAACAGTAGTAGAAGATGACTTTGAAGGTATAATGGCAGAATTACAACGCCAAAACTTTTCAAAATCAGACGAATACATACTAAATTTAACAGGAGGTACAAAAGTGATGCCTCTTGCAGTTTATGAATTTTTCAAAAATGATTTCTATGCACAATTTTATTATGTGCCTATTGAGAAAAATGTCATAAAAGGACTTTCTACCCAATCAGAACAGCCATTGAACTATCGTATGAACCTTGATGAGTATTTTACACTGCAAGGCTTGCGATACGAATGTGATAACACATTGTTGTACACTAAAGAGCATACCGAAAATCTGTTCGAGCGATTCCGAAAGGCAAAATTCAACCGAAATAGAATCGACGAAATAAAGAACTCGCAAACTTTACCAACTTCCAAAGAACGAAAATATTATGGCGGAGTATGGTTTGAAGAGTACTGCTACAACCGCTTGAAAAAAGAGCAAAATCTCCCAAACGAAGCCATTTGCAAATCGGCGAAAATCTTCCGCGACAATTCAAAACAAAATGACAACGAGATTGATATAATGTTTGTTAAAGACAACAAACTTTATGTTTTTGAATGCAAGGTTGGCATGAAAGGATTCGCTAATGCAAAAGAACCTACAGATATAAGTCTGTATGAATTTGTTGCAAGAGAAACAATCGAAAAATATCAATACAAACTTGCAGCCATCGCCAAAGACTTTGGACTGCGGGTAGAAGCATATATTCTGACACTCCACAAAATTTTCAACAATCCTACTGAATTTTCAGAGCAAACTATCGAAAACATAAAAAAACGCCAGAAAATCCTTGGTCTTAAAGAGATTATCGACAGCATACACTTCACTCACTCGGAGCCGTTGCTTGTAGGTGTTACGCACAAGATGCCAGACGTGATTGCAGCCCCCAAAGCGGAAAAACAGCAGCCTCACGGCAAGACGATGGGCATAAAAATTGTCGGCAAAATAGACCTAAGTAAAATCAATTACAACAAAAAACGTAAATAAAACCATGTCAAGAAAAGTATTCATATCGTTCCTCGGGGGCACCAACTATCGCTATTGCGATTACCAGAAAGACGACAAGTCGTATGGCAACGTACGTTTTGTTCAGGAGGCAACGCTCAACTATCTTGAAGTCAACAACAAATGGACAAAAGATGATGTTGCGCTGATTCTTCTAACAAAAACCGCAGAAGACAACAACTGGGTTGACAACGGACAAAAAGACCGTGAAGGCAATGTCGTTTGTGATGAACTAACTAACGGCACACTCGAAGGTTTGGCGACAAGGCTCAAGCCATTCGAAATAAAGCTCGAACCTGTTCGTGAATTGCCCGAAGGCAATGACGAAAAAGAAATATGGGAAATATTCGAGCGAGTTTTCAAAAAAATCAACGATGACGATGAACTATATTTCGACATCACTCATGGATTCCGTTACTTGCCGATGCTTGTAATGGTTCTGTGTAACTATTCAAAATTTCTCAAAAAAGTTACCGTCAAAAGCATCACATACGGCAACTTTGAGGTTGCGAGGAAACTTGGACACGGCCTGCTCGTTGATTTACTCCCGCTCACAAAACTACAAGATTGGACATACGCCGCTGGCACATACCTCGACAGCGGAAACGTTGATAAACTTACCACTCTATGCAACGAAGAAACAAAACTCGTGTTGCGGGAATCCCTTGGCAAGGACGAGGGAGCAAAAAAACTAAAAAGTTTTGTTTCAAAATTGTCGGCAGTTGTAGAGGAACGCAGAACATGCCGAGGCATCGACATTATTGAATCAAAATCATTAAAAGGATTGAAAGAAGCCGCCGATGTTCTTGAAGAATCTACTTTTATCAAGCCGTTCAATCCAATTTTTGAAAAAACAAAAAAATCGCTCATTTCGTTCGATGAAAACGAAAATATCAGAAACGGACTGTCGGCAGCAGTATGGTGTTACGACAATGGATTATACCAACAGTCGGCAACAATCTTGCAAGAGTTTGTCGTATCGTTTTTCTGTATGCGCCACGGCATCGCAATCGACGACGAGGAAAACCGAGAACTCGTAAACAAGGCGTTCAACATAAAAGCACATAACACTGATGAAGACAAATGGAATGCAAAGGACGAGCAAAAGCCAAAAATACGGGAGATTATAAGCGATGACTATTTCGACAACGAGAAATTGATTGCGTACTTCCAAAATCTAACTGAGGTACGCAATGACTTCAACCATTCTGGAATGCGTTCAAAACGTGTACCAATGAAACCGTCAAATATCAAAGAAAACATAAAGAAATGTATCTGCGGATTTGCCGTATTATTGTTTAACATTAAAATAGAAAAATAATTATGTTTTTAAACCTCTCCAACCACCCCACCACATCGTGGAGCGAAACCCAACTCGCCGCCGCAGGCGGAAAAGTCATTGACTTACAATTCCCGCAAGTGGCCCCCGATGGCGACGAAGAATACATCGAACAACTCGCACAAGAGTATTACGATAAAATAGTGCAGATGAAAGATATAAAAACTGTCCACATCATGGGCGAGATGAATTTTACATATTCACTTGTCAACAAGCTGAAAGCCAACGGTATAAAGTGCGTGGCATCGACGACGAAAAGAGAAACTGTGGAAGAAAACGGTGTTAAGATTTCAAAGTTTAATTTTGTGAGGTTCAGGGAGTATTAGTTGCTGAATGTCAGTTTGATTAACCAAATGTCGTGGTTTTCTGCCTGCGGCATTTGGTTTTGTCCCCAAGATTAGGGGAAAAAATACTTAAATTAAGATTCGAAGTGCAATTTCCATACGCAACGTAACTATACTTTATGT
>CALFIU010000167.1 GCA_937877455.1 uncultured Bacteroidales bacterium | reverse complement strand
CGCGCCGGAATTAAGCACCGAGTTTGAAGGTGTAAAGCCAGAACCCGTGCCTATCTACGAAAAAAAGGAATCAGGCTACAAGCACAAGATGATGAGCGCAAAGCGGCCAAAAGCGAAATGATTTTGCAAAGTAAGGTTTGCAGTGCCTTTTTTGGCATATTATTGATTTAATTTGTTACTCTCGCCTTTTGACAAAACTTCTATATGCTTATTTATCAAGCAGTTATATGCAATATAATATATTTCTTCTGGGACAAACTTCACGACAAGCGCACACCAATATTACAACATAACAGATTATTTTTTAGGCAATTATATACATCCTTTTCTTTGATAATTGGTATAATGTTGTTACCTTTGTGTCACCAAATTGTTACCTAAAAACCAAAGAAAAGATGAAAGAGTTAAAAGTTAAAGAACCCGTGCGACTGCGCACGAAAGAAATCAAGGGTGGAAACAAAAGCCTCTACCTCGACAAGTACATGGACGGCCGTCGCGTCTATGAGTTCCTGAAACTGTACCTTATTCCCGAACGCACAAAAGCGGACAAGGAACGGAATGCCGAAACCATGAGGTTGGCCAATGCCATTAAGTCGCAACGCACAATCGAGATGCAGAGCGAACGCTTCGGTTTTCAGTCGGCCACGAAACAAAAAATCAACTTCCTCGACTACTTCGTGTTGCTCGCTAAACGGCACGAAAGGAATACGGCCAGCACCTGGATGAATGCTCTCGCGCATATACGTGCCTATGATCATCGCGACAACATCCGTATATGTGACATCACTCCCGATTGGGTGCGCGGTTTTCAGACGTTCTTGCAGACGGAGGCCGTCAGCCACTACACCAATCGCCCGTTGGCCACGAATACGCAGCGCAACTATTACAAGAAACTGGTGTGCGCCCTCAACCAGGCTGTGGCCGATGGAATACTGATGCGCAGCCCGACTATGAACATCGAAGGAATCAAGGGCAAGGAATCGACGCGCCAATATCTCACAATCGACGAGGTGCGCCGTCTGTCCCAAACGGAATGCAACAACGAGGTGGTCAAGCGTGCTTTCCTGTTCTCGTGCCTTACAGGTCTGCGATTGAGCGATGTCGAAAAGCTCACTTGGGCAGATGTCCATCGGCAAGGCAGCTTCGACCGTATCATTTTCGCACAGCAAAAGACTGGTGGGCAGGAATATCTCGACATCACGCCGCAGGCCTCGCAGCTGTTAGGCGAAAGGATGGCCGATGATGAACGTGTCTTTGCCGGACTTCCCGGACGAACGGTTATCCGCAGATCCATCTTCAAATGGGTGGATGGCGCGAGAATCAACAAACACATATCGTTCCATTGCGCCAGGCATTCGTTTGCGACAATGATGCTCGACATCGGAACTGACCTATACACCGTGTCAAAGCTGCTTGGCCACAGAGAGATACAGACCACGCAGATATATGCAAAGGTTCTGGACAAGAACAAACAGGCGGCTGTTGCAGCCATACCCCCTATCATATAAATATATTCAGCCACAAAAAAAGAATGGAAATTCGGCGCGTTGCTTGATTTCCATTCTTTTTTGTGGCTTAACCCTTGTTTTTTGTAAAGTGGAGATTACAAACACAAAATCTTTGAAAATTATAAATTTTGCGAATCTGCGCGGATTAACCGCTTGATTTATAAAGGCTTTTATGAGATTTTCATTCGCTATCTTTGCGTCAGCAAATCGAGATAGCGAATGAAAATAAAAATAAAAGGCTCTCGGCCTTGCCATTTTAATTTTCGCAAAAACAAAGCCTATGGATTTAGAAAAAAGACTGGAGCGAATTGAACGTCTCCTAATAATAATGAACAAGGACGTGATGACGGCCGATGAGTGCGCCCTGTATCTGGGCGTAAGTCTCGACCGGATTAACCACCTTGTCGTTGAACGGGAAATCCCCTATTACAAAAAGGGCTCCCGCAGGTTCTTCAAGAAGTCGGAAATCAACGAATGGATGACTTCAAAAAAGATGCTTACCAACGAAGAAATTGCGGCAAAGGCCGCGCAATGGTAGTGATATGATAAAATCTTTAGACGAGGGGACGTACAAGACCCCACCGCATTTGAGGGCGCGCGTCCGTGGTGATACAATCACCGTAGAGCGGCGAGAGAAAGCCCCTCCGGCCGACAAGCGGTGTTGCATGAATTGCATGTACTATGCAGTTGGTAACACGAAATTGTATGGCTCGGAAAATATTCAAACGATCTGTCTGAACCATCGCAAGATGGGAAAGACGATGCCGGAACAGAATCTGGCCTATTACAAGACCACGCGCAACAGCGTGTGTCGAGAGTTTAATCCTAAAAACCAATGACATGGAAAATCTTAAAATTTGGAACGATGCCCGCGTAGTTCCAGACGGTGCGAAGAAAAAGATTGCTGCTGGACGCATTGCCGGTATGACCGACGTAAATCCCGTCTGGCGTATGCAGAAGATGACCGAGCTGTTTGGTGTCTGCGGCATTGGGTGGAAGTATGTTGTGACAAAACAATGGACAGAGACCTACGGAACGGAAGTGAAGTGCTTCTGCAACATTGATCTCTACATCAAGGACAATGCGAGCGGCCAATGGAGCGACCCGATTCCTGGCACTGGCGGCAGCTCCTTAATGACTATGGAGCGAAACGGAGCATACGTTTCAGACGAAGGCTACAAGATGGCATTGACTGACGCATTGAGCGTATCGATGAAGGCTCTTGGCATCGCGGCCGATGTCTATTTCGCCAAAGGTGCCGACTATGGCACAAAGTACGAGCCACGCACAGCACAGGGCCAGACTGCACAAGCTGCCGCACCCGCTGCTGCTCCTGCGGCCACAACAACTGCACAAGACCCGATGCTTGCAGAACTTATGGAGAAGGTCAAGGTCGCAAAGAGTATGGATGAGTTGACGGCCATTGCAAAATCACGTCCAATCAACTTGCAGAACAACCAACAGCTCCGTGATGCACTCAATTCCCGCGCACAACAAATTGCACAAGGTGTATGAAAGCGAAGGACAACATCAAGCTGGTCGCGTCGGCCGTGGTGTATGACCGCGGAGCGCACACCTACACACTGGATGGAAAGCCACTCAAAGGAATCACGGCAATGCTGCGGTGGCAGCTACACCCCGACCAATACGGCAATGTGCCGCCGGAGGTGCTGAAACGAGCCGCCGAAAAGGGTAGCAACGTCCACGACCTTTGCGAGACGTGGGACAACTTCAAGATTGAGGCCGACGACACACACCTGCGCGACTACATCGCACTGACCGAAGGGCTGAAATACGAAATGTCCGAATACGTCGTAACGGACGGCGAACATTTCGCAAGCCCGATTGATAAAGTCTGGCGCGTGAACTACAACACGTTCGACATCGGCGACATCAAGACCACCTCAACGATGGACGACAAGGACATTGAGAAGGTGACTTGGCAAACATCCATCTACGCCTATTGGCTGGAGAAGATGAACCCAGGCTGCAAGGTCAGAAACCTATATGTCGTATGGCTCCCCGATGAACGCTACCAAACAAGCGGCAAAAAGCCGATGCTAAAGAAACTGAAACGCATCGCCGCCGAAGAGGTCGAAAAGCTGCTGCAAGCCGAAATCAACGGACTGGCCTATCGAGAGGGTAGCGTGCCGATGGCTGAACGCGACGGATGGACACCGACGGCAAAGACCACAGCATTGGCCACAACCGACATTCCCGAACAGGTTGCCGCACTCAACACCTACGTCCTCAACGTATTGGCCGAAAACGACCGCGCGGCTAAAGCCAAAGAGGAAATGATGCAGACGGTGCGCGAGGCGATGGAACAATGCGGAATAACCAAGTGGACAACGGAAGCGTTCACGTTCAGCATCACGGCCGACAGCGTGCGCCGCACACTCGACGCAAAGGCATTGGCCGCCAAATATCCAGACGTGGCTAACGACAACGAGATTTACAAGGAAACGGCCGTCAAGGGCAGTTTCAGAGTTTCAACAAAATAATAAAACAACTATGGCAAACCAAATCACAGGACGCATCTACTGGATAGGTGCAACAGAGACCATCACCGGCAAGAGCGGCAAAAGCATCAACAAACGCCTCATGTGGCTGACACCATTCTATTTCGACCGTTACACCGGCGAGCCTACAGCAGCTGGATATGACGAGAGCATCGAGATCAACTTTTCCGGCGAACGCTGTGCCGAACTTGACAAGTACCAGGCCGGACAGGATATTGTCGTGACATTCGACATCCGCGGCCGAGTATATCAGAACGCTGCCGGAGAAAACCGCAACGCAACGAGTGTAGAGGGAAAGTTTGTCCGTCTGGCAGGCCAACAGGCCGAGCAGCAGCCGGTAGCCGAACAAGCACCACAAGCCAACGGAGGCCAAATGTTCTGACGCTATGATCTACAATCTGAACTTTGCCGACGAACGCGAGGCGTTGAAGGCCAGACTTGAAAAGCTCGCGCTGAAAGGAGCAACCATCGAAGTCAAGGAGCGCAAGGAACGGACGCTGACGCAAAACCGTTACCTGCATGTCATCATAGGCTATTTCGCTTGTGAATACGGCATATCGGCAGAAGAGGCCAAGGTGGACTACTTCAAGCGCGCAGCCAACAGACAGCTGTTTGAGCGCGAAATCAAGTCACGACGCGGCCAGACGATCAAGTGCCTACGTTCAACAACCGAACTGACAAGCGAAGAAATGACGTTGGCCATAGACAGGTTCAGACATTGGTCAAGCATCGAAGCCGGAATTTACCTGCCATCGCCGGAGGATGGCGCATTCATAGAACACGCGGAGCGAGAAATCGAACGCAACAAAGAGTTTGTATAACATGGGAAGAAAATCATACATCTTCAGAGATAACTGGATGGAAGTCCTGGACAGCATCGAAGACATCAACGACCGATGGACGTTCATGCAGTGGATTTCCGCCTACGCCCTCAACGGCGAAGAGCTCCCAATCCCTGCCTTTCTCAAACCGCTTGCTGCCATGTTCCGCGCCTCTATTGATGAATCGAACGAGAAATATGACGCTGCAATTGAGCAGCGAAAGGTTGCAGCCGCAAGACGTTGGGGTAAAAAAATAGAAAAATCAACAGATAACGATGCGAACGGATGCGAAACGATGCGAACGGATGCGGCCGCATATTCCGCAATGCGAAACGATGCAAACGATGCTGTATCTGTATCTGTATCTGATTCTGTATCTGTAGATTCTTCAGATAAATCTTCAGAATCAAATAATCCCCCCAAAGCCCCCCAAGGGGCAAAGGACGCCGCTGATGCGGCTGTGGAGGAATTGAGTTTTGAGGATTATATGGGGAAAGTCGAAGAAGCGCAATGTGCTATCCCAACGGGACTTGTGCCAGCGTATGAAAGGCAATGGGTGTGGCGCAAGGCGGATGGCATGAAGCTGTGCTGTGAGACGGCTCGACAGTTGGTTGCCAAATGCCGGGGTGACACTGTAATGCTCGATAATTCGCTGCATCGGCTATGGGAAGACAACCAACCGTTTACTCCCTTCCAAAAATTCCTGACTGCGATAGCGGCGTTGAAACTGGATGCAGAAGCGCGAAAGAAAGTGGCGGCTTACATCGACAAACAGGAGCCGCCTGATATGGACTTCTGGAAAATAATGCAAGACAAGATTGCCTACATCAAGGATCATCGCAAAGAAATTCATTCAATCCCCGCGCTGCTTGCGGCACGGAAAAAGAAATAAACCATAAACCAAAACGAAAATGAAAGAGATTTACAAGGATTGCATCGGCAAGGTCTGCCTTGTGCGCAGCTACGATGCTGGAGTGTATTACGGCACAGTCACCGACATTGAAGGTGAAACCGTGCGAGTTGTGAACGTCCGCAACATCTGGCGGTGGGAAGGGGCAGACTGCCTGTCGGACATTGCCGACCACGGCATCAAGAGCGGAGGCGACACACGAATCTGCATCAAGGTCGGGTCGATGGTACTGAACCGCGTATGCCAGATTATCCCGATGACGGATGCAGCCATCAAGAACCTCGACGGATATAAGCCATGGACACGTTGATTGAGACCATAAAGCAGTTTGTTTCTGTCAGCTACGGCGACGGCTACGGCTACGGCTACGGCAACGGCTACGGCTACGGCAACGGCAACGGCTACGGCTACGGCAACGGCTACGGCAACGGCTACGGCAACGGCTACGGCGACGGCATAAAAGAGTTCGATGGAGATAAGCTGTACATCATCGACGGAGTGCCGACGGCCATAAAGAGCGTACACGGCAATGTGGCCAAGGGGTACACCATCCGTCACAACAGTATCAAGGTACCGTGTTACGTTGCCAAGGTCTGCAACTGGTTCGGCCATGGCGAGACGGCGCATGAAGCACTACAGGCCGCAACGGACAAGGCATTGGCCAACGAGCCGATAGAGAAGCGTATCGAGAGGCTGACGGCCGAATATCCCGACGTGGACGTGCCGATAGAAAACAGCAGGCTGTTTGTCATCCACAACCGACTGACGGGCAGCTGCGAGTTCGGACGAAGAGAGTTTGCCAAGACGCACGACATCGACGTGGAGAACGGACAGATGACGATGCGCGAGTTTATCAACCTTACAAAAGCAGCCTACGGCCACGATTCGATTGAGGCATTGGCTAAGGAATACCACATCAAGTTATGATCAGATGGAAACTATCGGAATAATCATCGCTCGTCTCGAGCATGAGCGTGACGAATATCTGAACGATGCAGACGTAGCCTGCAAGTACAAAGAGCCTGAAAAGGCCATTGAGTTCAAGAACAAGGCCGCTGGCCTACAAAAGGCCATCGACATAATCAAAGAGAACAATGAACCTACCTCCAGGAGCTCAATATGACAGCCGCGCACCGTGGTGGTCAGACCCGGACGAAGAATTGGCCGAAAGGCAAATCTACGAACGGATCGAGCAAGAAATATCTACGTTAAGCGACGAGTTTGTCCAATACGCCGTCGATTGGTGGATGGAACATCCAACTATGCTGAAACCCAACCTCAATATATCGGATGGCGATTGGGACGTATTGGCCAAAGCATTACTGGAAATGCCCCCTGCTTTGTGTGAATATCGCAAAAAACGCCGTGAGAATCTATAACCTAAAAACAACAACACTATGGCAAACATCAACGACAACGCAAAAGAGTGCGAAAGCCAAAACAAGGCAATAGCCGCGTGGCTGCAAAAAGGCCACGCGCTGACAAGCCTTGAAGCTCTGAAACGATTCGGCTGCATGAGGCTGGCAAGCCGTATCTGCGACCTGCGACAGAAGTTCAACCTGGCCATTGAATCCCGCAAGATTGTAACGGCAACCGGCAAGAGGGTGGCCGAATATAGGCTGGCGCAATGAAGCGAGAAAACGAATTACCAAATCCGCTCCCGTCGCGATGTCAGGAGTGCGCCTATCGCACAAGGCTGAACAATGCAGAATACTGCATCGGTACGCTCTACGGCTATTGCATGGAGCTGGAACGGATGGCGAAGTACATTAACCCGAAACGACAATGAGACGAAGACATCACAAGATACCGCCCTACGTATGGGGCTGGCTCGGAGTTCTGGCCATGATGGCCGCAATCATCGTATTCTTCGAGACGGTAGAGTAATAACCCTTAAAACTAAATCACAATGGCAAACTTGGAAGAGACTTTAAGAACCGTGGCCAATGAGTACGCAAGGCTCACAGCAAAACTGCTCGGTGCAAACCGCTATGACTGGGTAGGCGAAGATACCTATGGCCTATGTACCTTCGACGATAACACTTGTCTCACCCTTGAGGAGATGCAGATCATCATTGACAACCTCGACCACTGGGTAAGCATCTACGGCACACGAGATAAGGTGGCCGACACAATCCTTGAGTGGCAGCAGTGGTGGCAGGACGGCGAAGAAAAAATCGTTGATGTCAAGACATCGGCCGTCCACGAGTATTTCTTCCCCAACATCAACCTGCGCAGTTGGTTGATGGGATTGAGAGAGACAAAGCAGATGCACTCCGTGTGCGACAGCAAGTTGCGATTTCAGATGGCCGACATTATGGCCAATGAATATGGAATCAACACGCGCATCGGCGACATCCTGAACGGCACACGCGACGAGTACAACAAAGCAAAAGCCGACAACGATAAGGCCAATGCTGAGTTAAGAGAACAGCTCGCAAATGGCACAGCACCAGAAAAGATGCAACGAGCCTACGACGAGTTCAAGGAAGTGCTGGATAATAACGAGTGACCTATGTATTGGACAGCAAGAATGATAACCTATCTGCGCCAACAACGCGCAACCGACATTCCGTTCAAGGTCATCGCGGCCAACTGGCCATTTGACGAGAAACCAACGGAGAAAGCGATGCGTAATGTTTTGGACAGATACAAACGAAAAAGACAATGGAAAAAGAACAAATCACAGACAAGGAACGCGAAGAACGCGAGCAGTCCGACGGGATGCTGTATATCATCACCATCATCGGTCTCGGCATCCTTGCAGCGGTCATTCTGACCGTCACGTTCAAGCATTGAGTGTTGCCACGCCACGGTGAGGTCGCGATGAACGGTAACGCCATCGAGCAATGTAACAGTCCACGACCCACAGGCACGGAGCAGAGAAAACAGCGACGAGTGAAGGAAGCCCGAAGCCCGGGAACGAACCTTGCAGCCACCTCGGAACATCGCAGCCCATCGGGATGACAAGATGGGTACTAAAATTTGGCCTGCGATGGGCTGCAAGGGGGAAGTGAATAGGGCCGACCGACAAGTCCGATGAAACTGACCGCGTGGATGCCATCGGCCGTGAACGTCTTGAAAGCCTGGTACGGCCTCGCCGTGGCAAAGTGGAACACAAAGAATCAAAGTCTAACCTAAAACAACAAACAACTATGGCAAAGAAATTCGAGAACCTCACCATCGAGGAACTGACAGACAAGCTGGTGGTCGCCACGACAACGGCACGCCAGACACGCCGTAAAGCCGAAACACTATTGAAGCACGCAGCAGAACTTGAAGGCTGCATCGAGAAGTGCAAGGCAAGAATCGCAGAACTTTCGATGTCGGCAGAGAAGAAAACGGAACCATCGGCCGAGCAGATTGCCCAGACCGAGGCATTGAGAAAGTTCCACGCATAACCAGCCCATTGTGAAATTTACCATACCTTGCTTTCATCCTTCATGTGGATTGTAGGGTTTAATTTTAGGTTTTACGATTTCCAACGGATTTATCATCACAAAATTTTGAAAGCAAGGACACCCCCGTTCGTTGGGAGATGCGCGGGGATTTTTAAATTAAGACAACGAGACAACAATATGAACCAAACAATAACAATCGCCAATAGGCAACAGGTGTTCGTCCCGTCATACGACATCGTGGCACAGCACCGCGCCCGTATCGAGGCAGAACGCGCAAAGCAGGCCGAGCGCGTGGCTCAGGCCAACTACGCCGCAATGGGCGGCGACCTGCTGGAGATGGGACTTTGCGCCCTGGTCGGCATTGCAACGATGGCAATCACGCAAGCCCTCACCCTCACAGAGCGGCTGGCAGCATCAGCCACACCCGAGGGACGCGAGCGGTACACCTACGACATCAACTACTGGCAGGATGGCAAGTTCCGCGCCATAGTCAATGCTACGGCCAATGCAGCACGCAAGCAGGAGCGCGACATCGCGGCCATGATTAACCGGCAGATGCACCGCACGGGTCTAACGGATATGCCCGAGCAATGTGCAGATATGGCCGACACGCTCGAAGAGGCTTTCGCTCCCGTCACGGATGCCATTGGCCGATACATCATCGCCCGTCAATGCGAGCTTAACAAGGTGGCACGCGACCCGTGGGCATTGGCCGACGTCATCAAGACGGTTGTGCTGACCAACTTCGCCCACCAGTGCTACCAGTTCGTCGCCCAGAAGTCCCTGCCCGCCATTGACCATTACCCCATCTACCGCTCGCTCAACTGCAACAAGCTGGCAGCGCAATGCGTCAAGCTGACGAACACGATAGACGTGCGTTATGAGGACGGGACGGACATCGATTATCCCACATTCAGCGAGACGGCCTCGATGACCGAACTCCTGACCGACTTGTCCAAGATGTTCCTGTCGGTCGAGCTGCTTTCCCGTCTGTTGGGCTGCATCGGCATTGATCCCAACACGCTTATCAATACGGCCAATGGCAGGAAGAGCATTGTCGAAGGATTCCAGGACAGCACGATGTCGCTGAACTACTACAAGCAGCACTACACGGCCAAGTGGCCGCTCGACAAGATGCGACGAAAGCGAACGAACAAGAAACGATAAGAGAGATTGAAGAATTTTTTCATTGTTGGTACTTTGGTATCAGAGGGTTACAGGCCGATGGCCGTTGCGAAACACCCGTCGGCCGCTTTTATCGACAATACATAGTTTCTTCAAATAACACTCATTTGTTCCAGCTCATTGTCGGGAGATAAGGAGCGGTTTTAGACATCGTAATTTAATGTTTTTGCCGCTGACGGTCGGGAGATAGACAGCGGATTTTAAGTCGAACAAATTAAAACAACAAGATATGACAAAAGTATTTACAGCCTTCTCCGGGTACGACAGCCAATGCCTCGGCCTCAATCGTCTGGGCATCGACTACGAACTCGTCGGCTGGAGCGAGATTGACCCGACCGCGATCAAGGCGCACAACGCGCTGTTCCCTCAATGGGCAGAACGCAACTACGGCGACATCAGCAAGATTGACTGGGCGCAAGTTCCCGACTTCGATCTGTTCACTTACAGCTCGCCTTGTCAGGATTTCAGCGCGGCTGGCTTGCAGAAAGGCGGTGAGAAAGGCAGCGGCACACGCAGCTCGCTCCTATGGGAGTGCGAAAAGGCAATCAGCATCAAGCGACCGCGCTACTGCCTGATGGAGAATGTAGCCGCGCTCGTCTCGCAGAAGTTCATCAAGCTGTTCCAACGATGGATGCTGACGATGGAGGGCTACGGCTACAAGAACTTCGCGCAGGTGCTGAACGCAAAAGACTACGGAGTGCCGCAGAACCGCGCACGCATCTTCCTGGTTTCTATCCTCGACGAAACAGCCAGATACAGTTTTCCGAAACCGCAGCCACTGCACGTCCGATTGAAGGATGTACTTGAACCGAAGGTCGATGAAAAATACTACCTATCGGACAAGATGGTGGAGAGTTTCCTAAAGACATCGGCCGATGAAACCCACAACCACAACTTCCAGCCGAAAGATGGGGGGGGGGTACAGCCTTCACGGTGAAGACAACGGCAGGTTCGAGAGTTGACGACAATTTCGTTTATGACCAATGATTTACATTTTACCCCCCCCAGAAGTACATACAGAGAGTGGCGGCTTTCGTCACGATACGCACCGGCTCTTTGTTCTCGGGACTACAAAGACCCGAAACTTGTAATTGAGATTATCGAAACCAATGATGAAGCCATACATGATACTCGGCTCGCTGCAACAGCACGCATCGAAACAACGCATTGAGGGGGGGGGTATCACCAACCATCGGAACAACCGACCTCTCATTGCCAAAAGTCATCGAGCTGCAAGAGCCAGAGCAAACAAAATCGAGATATGAAACAACGTAATACCCCCCCCCAATAATCTGAAATGGATATGCGAAGAACAAAGAATCACCCCACAGACTCGCGACGGGAACGCTCCTGCAATCACGGCGACATACGAATATGTCTCGTTTGCCAATATAATGACGGTTGCCCATTTTCCGAGGGCAGCAGTGATAGAGATGGGACACTATGAGTAAGGACAAGACAGGCGGCAAGCGGATGCAGCAGATGCTCAAAAGCGGCAAGTTGACCATTAGGGGGGCAGTGCATCGACCTCTACAATCAAGCCGTGTGGCCGGACATCTTCGTGACCGTCACAACAAGAATAGACCAATGCAACCATTATTGGACAACGACAATCGAGTGACAGCCTATGGACTGTCTCGCAGCAGGGATGACAAAGGTAACATCGTCAAACGCAGTTGCAATCCATTCGTCAACTGCCTACATACAAGTGTCGGACACTGCTACGAGACAATGGAGGTACTGATAGTAGAGACCTATGGCGAAGAAGATAATGTTTAACAACGCCGACTGCGGCGGTCGCGTAGCCAAGACGATACTTGCAGGGTGCTACAAGTTCGGAGCGGCAACCCTACTCCGCAAGGGGGGGCGACAATGACAAGTGTAATCGAGATCTATGATGAAACTGAAAATACCGCAGGCCACACGTCAAGGCTACATAGAGATTGAGCCTGGCAGCGTGTTCGATGCGGCCTACCCAGACAGCAGGACACGTCGCGGAAGGGTACAGGGGGGGGGTACAATCTGCCCAACCATAATGTGCAGCAGTGAACTTTTATTATACGAAAGTTATGAAGAAGATAAGACTACGGCAAGCGAACGGCGTTGACACCTCCCAAATGTTCGCGGCCAAAATTTTAGGGGGGGGCGAGGCTTCGCAGACGCATTGGCCATAGAGACGTTCAGCAACACGATTGCGCCGTGCATCAAGACAATGGTCGGATTTACCGTAATCGTGGAGCCGTATGAGACCGACTGACATTCAGGCCATACGCAAGTACCGCACCGAAGAGCAGCGCGAGCAAGGGAACGGACGAGCATTTCAGCGGCCGACTATGGAGACCGTCCAATGATGGAATCTGCAATACGATAACAAGTGTATTAAAAGACTTCTATGTATGCGAGATATATTGAAATTAGGCTATTACATCAAGCCTAACCGAAAGAACCCAAGCAAGGGTGTTGTCTATGATTCTAACGGCATTTCGCCTTGTATGATGGACTATTCGGGGGGGGTAATTTAACACCAACAATCATTGAAAATATGGCAACAAACGAGAAACAAAGACTGGAGCTGCCCGCAGGGTTGAGGGGCAAGAAGTTCCGCATCCGCAAACTCACTCCGCGCGAGTGCTTCCGGCTGATGGGCGTGGATGACAAGGACATCGACACGATCCAAGCCGCAGGAATCTCCAACAGCGGACAGTACAAGCTCGCAGGCAACAGCATCGTCGTGGACGTGCTTGTGGCTATCTTCGACAAGATGCTCGTCCATACGGGCAATGATAACCAACAACTTGAACTTTTCTGAACTATGGCAACACGCTACGACAAGATAATGGCAGCACGCATCGCAATGCACAGCATCATGCTGCACGCCGAAAGCATCATTAAGGATGCCAAGTCATACGACGCGACATTCCCATTGGCCGACGCCCGGAAAATCCGCGACATCGCGGCCGAACAGATAGACAAACTTAAACCATAATGACTATGAGCAAGAGACAGTATTTCGACTACGAGGACGACGAGAGCGTCCTGCCCATCGGATGCGACCGCCGTTGGCACCGGCTCGACCAAGCCACAATGCGAAATAACACGTACAAGCGAAACAAACGCTATGGAAGAACCAAGGAATCGTAAGGAGTGGCGCACAAGGTGCAAGTATTACGTGCCGTGTTGTGGCCAATGCGCCCGCGTCACACCGCCCAACGCACGGAAGACCAAGGCCGACAACATCGTCCAGGACTGGAAGTGCAAGGGACAATGCCAAAGGATGCGGCTCTACGACCGCGTGACTTACGGCAAGGAAGTTAAATTTGAAATCGAGTAAAGCAATATGAACAAGATTAAAACAATCCTCATCCACCTCCTTGGTGGAGTGACAATCGAGGAGGCAACCAATAACATCGCCGCGGGCCAGATTGAGGCAATCATGACGGTGTTCAAAGCCTTCCGTGAAAAAAACCGTGAGTATAACGGCCTGCCTGCCGACGAGTGGTGCAAGCGAGTTTGGGAATTGGCCGAGAATTTGGCCGACGCAGACGTAACTGTAGAGTATGAGAACGAATAATACACTTTTCGTTGCTGCCGCCCTTGTGCTCACCTCTTGCAGCGTACAGCGGCACGTCGAGACCATCACGCACCGCGACACGACACACGTAGTGATTGCGGACAGCGTGAAGTACGAAGTGACAACCAACATCGTTGACACCACCCATTACATTCACACAGAAAATGAGAAAGTAAGGGTTGTTGAATACTACGACCCAGAGACCGGCAAGCTGCGGCAGCGTATCACGGAAAGCGAGCGCGAACTGCAATCCATCATCGACCAGATGCGGAGCCTGCAACAACACATCGACAGCATCGAGAGCCACCGCAACGATTCACTTGTCGCAAAGACCGATGAGGTGAAGGAAAGCAAGACGGATGTAGAAAATCCGTGGGTGGAAAGAGTGGTAATCATTTGTTTGATTGCCCTTGATCTCATCTTGATAGCATGGCTCAAATTGAGATAGGAAATCATGGGAAATAATGGTGGAATTTCCCCTAAAGTAAAACAATTATTGGCAAACATCAATTTATTTAGGCGATATGGCAAAGAAACAAATCGATTTCCCTTCCCTCGTCAACTATTGGAAAGTCAGTTATCACCTTAAATCCTTTTCGACACGATTCTACAAAGAAGAAGATGCCAAGAGGATGCTTGACTTGATTTATACACAACCCGACAAATTCATCCGTAAACCATGAACATAAGCGAAGTTTACAACACCGATTGCCTCGAATACATGAGGCCATTGCCCGACAAGGCCTTTGCATTGGCCATAGCCGACCCTCCCTATGGCATCCGAGACGCAGGCGGACAGACGGGAGGTTCTGGAAAACTGAAGGGTCGTGTCTTCAACAACGGGCGTATTGACCGATGGGACAAGGCTCCGTCTGCCGAGTTCTTCGACGAGCTGCGGCGTGTAGCCCGCAATGTCATCATCTGGGGGGCAACTACTTCAACCTGCCGCCCACACGTTGTTTTATATCATGTGACAAGATGCAGCCGTGGGAGAACTTCTCGCAGGTTGAGGTCGCCTGGACATCGTTCGACGGTCCCGCGCAAGTGTTCAGGTTCGACAATCGGACGGGCGACAAGATCCATCCAACCCAGAAGCCTGTGGAACTTTACGCATACCTTTTGCGGAAGTTCGCCAAGCCAGGCGACCGCATCTTTGACCCGATGACAGGGAGTGGTTCTTCAAGAATCGCAGCTTATAAATTGGGTTTTGATTTTATAGGTTGCGAAATAGACAAGGAATACTTCGACAAAAGCTGCGAGCGATTCCGTCGTGAGTGCCTGAATGAAGTTCAAGACCGAAATGGTAATATTCTCAAACAATATACAATATTTGAATAAATATACGTTTTATAACTTAAATATACAAAACTATGAGTTTATATTGCAAAGGTCGAGGTTGTCCTCGAACCAAGGATTGTATCAGAAATGAAGGTTGGGAAGACTATCGAAAGAGGTCCCACAAGGAAGACGAACAAGAGGGTTTCGCAACCGGAGTCTGGTTCATTAAAGAACAAGATTGCATTGAAAGCAATTATCAAGAAGGAGCATTTTATGATTAGAATCTTAATCAATCTTGAAGGGCTTGAGTCCATTCTGTCACACTACGGAATCAGGTCCCAGATACGCAAGTTTGCCGAAGAAGCCTACGAACTGCAAGAAGCCGTAATAGAGCAAGAGACATTGCAGGAGTTCACGGAGCAGAAAGGCAACTTTGACAACGAACATATTGCAGAAGAACTCGCCGACGTTATGGTGTTATGGATGCAGATTAGAATGCACTATAATGTCAACATCGGCCAAATCGAAGAAATCGTCAACGAAAAAATAAAACGTCAAATTAAAAGGATCGAAAATGAAACATCCTCTATTTAACTGCGTCCTGTTCAAGGCTAACAGAACGCTGTACAAACAAGTGTATCGAACGATGCACAACCAACAGGAATACACAAGCAAGGGTATTCCAGAGTATTCACTACTTGAAGCATTGCAGGACTATCTGCTTGGTCGGCGATATTATGCCGTACTGCTTATGCGGCCGAATATCCGTGTGCGTGGCACCAAAGGCAATCACCCATACGAGACTTCGAGCGACATCTTTTTCAGCGAAGATGAGGCTTGGGCTTACTACGAGAAGATGCACGACACGCGCGAATCGGCCACATTCAGAAGCATCCAGATAATCAAGTTCCGCAGCAAGGCAAAGATACCTGTATGGAACATGCAGCGGGATAACTCATGCGCACAACTAATCTAAACTCTAAAACTATGGCAAATATATACAGACCAACCCTTATCGGCAGAATACGACAGTGGTATCTTAACAAGTTCGTCCCTTACATCACCATCCAGCAGAACAACGAGCATTTCTTCCTGTCGCCGCGTCTTTGGCGGCAGGTAATGAATGACATACCGCAAGGTCAGCGCAACTCCCTATGTGTCTGGTTCAAGAAGTACCCGCGAGAAGATGGAAGGATGGAGTATCTAATGATATTCAATCCCGATTTCGATGCGGAGCTCAGCGACGACGTGATGGCCGGAATACGCGAAGATGTCAAAGAAGAGCAAGAATTTGAAAAATCATTGGCCGATAAGCCGCGTAGTGTCCAAATCATCGAACGTATGAAGCGTTTGAACTCGCGGGACAAGCGTCGGCAAATTCCGTGGACAGCACCCGTCCAATACAATGTGTTTGGACATATCGGTTTTCAAGGCGTGCAACCCTCGCCCGCCGAAATCGTATATGAATATGGATTGGAGCAGCAGATCCAACGCAGATATAGGCACGAACTGCAACTGACAGACCGCGTATCTATCGGGTTGACACCTATCGTCTATAAGCCCGAAGTGTACGGTGGCCGGAAAGCATATATCCTTACCGACCGCATAGTTGCCCGCCCTACTCCTACTTTCGCAACACCTTTCGCCGAGCAAAAAGAAGAGTACCTGCGGCAGCGATCACAGCAACGGCGCGCATTGGGTCGCATGATGCGGAAGAAATAAACATATATCCAACTGAATGTCGGTCAATAAATTATCTTTGCAAAATGTTACAGATAGAAGGTACAATAACAAAGATACTCCCGATAAAAAAGTACGAGACGAAGAAAGGCCGCACTTTCGCCAAATGCGAGGTGTGGATTTCTTTGTCGGAATACGATGAGCATACCGGCGTGACCAATCAAAGGCCACACGCGCAGAGCATCACTTTCGAGGCGCACAACGAAAAGGCCGAACAAATCACAACCGACTATAATGTTGGTGAACACGTGATTGTCAAGTTCGATGTGTTCGGTCAGGTATTCGCTAAAAAAAATGGCGATGAATCGTGCCGCAATACCCTTGTCGTCAGGAGTATCTGGCCAAAAGACTGAAATATGGACGCAGCGACCTATCGCAGATTATGGAAAGAGAGCCAGGACACAGGCAGACCCATCGGCCAACTCATAGCAGAGGCTGAAAAGTCGCAAGAGAAATCGGCCACGACACGCAGCACGGGTCGCAACGGCCATCCCGAAGCCGACCTACAGAAACGATGCGTCGCGTGGTTCAAGAACAACTATCCCGACATAGCGGCCAATCTGTTCCACCCTAACAATGAGCCGTACTTCGGCAGTCGTGGCCGCGACCGAGCAGCCATTGACGGACATCTGGCAAACCTTATGGGTGTGACCAAAGGGGTGGCCGACCTTATCCTGCTTGTCCCGTCGGCCGATGGGAAGTTCCACGGGCTTTGCATCGAAATGAAATCAGCGAAAGGCGTACAGCGAGACAGTCAGAAGGAATGGCAGCAAGCCGTCGAACGTGTCGGCTACAAGTACGTCATCGTAAAAGATTATGACAAGTTTACATCGATCATAAAAGAATATTTATAAGAACCTTAAATCAGAGCTAATCTCGTAAAAGGCAGATGCGTTGCGAAACGTGTCTGCCTTATTAAATAAATATTCGTTGTTATTTGTATATATTGCATAATTTTGCAAAAATATAAATCAATTGATGCAATATGGCCAATCAGGAAAAAATCAAAAAAGTGTACGACGCAATGTCGAAAAACTATAACATGCCAAGTTTCGATGAGTTCAGCAAGGGTCTGGACGATGTAGGCAACCGCAGGAAGGTATATGATGCCATGAAGGAACACTACTCAATGGCAGATGATTTCGACGGCTTCAATTCCAAATTAGGCTTTACGGACGGACTGCAACCGAGCGCAGATGGCGGCAATGGCGGCAATCCGAACGACCCTAACAGCATCAACTACAAGCGTACCAATCCAGAAGCAACCGAAAACGTCTGGAACGATTCTTTGCAGGCACAGACGCAGCCCGTAGATACGTCGGCTGTAGAGCAACCTGAAACGACGGAAGTACCATCGGCCAATAGTATGTATGCGCTATTGTCGCGCCGTGACCAACTTAACGCCAAGAATAACAACCTTGTTGCGATGATGGCACAAGTCGAAAACATCAAGAGCCATGCACAGCGGTTGGAAAGAGCCGTCAAAGCATCAAAGACGCAAGAGGAATTAGATTTCAATCTGGCTGAATACAAACGAGTATATAACGAATATAAACAAGCCGCCGACAAATACAACTCCGAATTTGACAAATTAAATTCGGATGAAGCGCAGTATGACAACGACAAACAGGCATATCTGGGTCAAGTGGTTGACGGCTCGACCAAGGTTACACCGAATGGCAACGGATGGACTGTCGGTGATGAACTGGAGCTTGATAAGCTGAAAGAAAATCTCGACAAGGCAAAAAAGACGGCAGCAGCACAAGTGCGCACGTCACAAAGACGCACATCATACGGAGCGACCGAAACAGTTGAAGACTATTCGGCCGTTGACAACAAGCCCGTAAAGGAGGCAACCAAGGCATATAACGACAAGATTATGGCCATCACTGGTGCGGCCAATGTGGAGCAGGCAAAGGCTATTTACAGAACTTTCCAACAGGACGTGGCTGTGGATGCAGTCGCGCCGGAGGTTGACAGACAGCTGGAGGCCGTCGCTCCCGTGCTTGACAATGCCGAGCAAAAATGGAACGACAACTATCAGGCAAAGATGGATGAAATGCCGAACAGTGCGAAGTTCGGTATCAGCCCACAGGCGATGGCTGCGCCATCGGCCGATGTCGCATGGCACAATCCGGCACGCGCAGACCTTGACGCAGCCCTTGCCGCAAAGCACAGCCTTGAAGCTGCAAAGCGGCAGATTGAGCATTACAACATCGAGCGGTCGCAGCGCGGCGACGAAGGTGTCTGGACTTTTACCAAGAACGCTGCAAAGGGTTTCGGCGAACGTGTTACCGACATCAGCACATGGGACTGCGGCATCACGGATTTCAGAGACGCTGCGGCCTTACTCCGAGCAATAGAAAAGAAAGAAAACAACCAACCACTGACCGATGCAGAGCGTGCCGTGCTTGATGCGGCCGCACTCAACATGTATGTTCAGGCTTGTGCCAAGACAGGATTAGGTTTCCAGGCTGGCGATGTGACGGCAGAATCTATCCCGTTCATGCTCGACATGATGATTAACCCGATAGCCAAGACTGGCGGCAGCATCGCAGCACGGACATTCCGCGTCCTGACCAAGGCAGCGGCAGAACGAGGAGCAGCATCGGCCTTGAAACTGGGTGGCCGTCGCCTTGCCATTGACTTACTCCGGCAGGAGGCATCCAACCTTGGACGTGGCGCGCTTATGGCCGTTGACCCGATGCAGATTGCCAAGACAGAAGCGTTGATCTACAACGAACATATCGGACAAGTGACGGGTAACTTCGACAAGAACGGCCACTATCATTACACAGGACGCATGGACGGCAAGGATTGGGGCGAAGCCATCGTGCGAGGGTTCGGCCAACAGACAATTGAGAACGCATCGGAATTTGGCGGTGACACTTGGATGGATGGTATGGGTGAAATCTTCAAGGCCATTGGTGGCCGACAGCTCAACCGTCTGGCAAATTCACGTGCCGCCAACATGCTTGTCTATGCTTTTGAGGATGCCGATGCAGTCCGCCACGTACAGAATGGTTTCCGCACGGCTAACAAGTGGCTGGAGCGTCTGGGCAAGAAGGAATATATTCAGGTGATGAACGACCTGCGCAAGCAGGCACACATCAGCGGAGTCATTGGCGAAACCAACGAGGAGGTGCTGGGCGGTCTGTATAACTGCATTCCGTTCATCGGCGATGAACACTTGCTGACCTACACCGACGAGAACGGCGAGGAACATCTGGGCGTGTTGTCGCCACGTCGATATGTAGAGACCGCCATCACGATGTTGCCGCAACAGGTGATGATGGGTGCAATGGCTGGAGGTATCTACGGAATCAAGAAATACAATGCCAACGGCCTTGTAAATACTTCATTGGCCACATTGCGCAACATGCCGGAGTTCCGTGGAATGACCGACAATGAAATCCGCGCCAAGTTCGATGCCCTCAATTCAGACGACTTCGGCCGCGAGCTGGTCGATTATGCGCTGACCTTCGACAATATGGCTACACGCGATGCTGTTATGCGGATGGGTATCAACATGCAGTATGCGGCCGGACTTGACGAGGCCGAGAAGCAGGATCGTGTGCATGACATCCCGCGTGCCGTCTATGGAGCCGCCTATGACAAGGGCAGAGAAATGTTGACCGATGAGGAACGCACCGATGCCGCCGTTATGGGCAGCATTGCTGCAAGCGTGCAAGGCAACACGGCCGACCAATTGCCGGATGCCGTCAACGCACTGATGGCACAAGGCCGATTTGTCGAGGCTCTTGAAACCGCAATGCAGTCCAATGTCCCCGACGAGGCAATGCGTGCGCTCGAACAACGCATATCATACGAAGCCACAGCCGCTGGCGTGATGGGTCGCCTTGCAGAAGACAGAGACAAGGAGATTGCCGATATTACAGCAGCAATTCGCGCCCGCGCCGACAAGCAGGGCAATGTCGTGACGGCCAACTATAACGGAGAGTCGGTAGATGTAGCCGCTGGTGTCGGCACCGGCTCGTTGTCCATCTGCCACACAGACGGCAGCATCGAGCAGGTGGCCGAAGATGCCGTAACGGATATGCAGTCGTCTGCGGCCAATGACCTTATAGCCGCCGAGAGCGAACGAATCACACAGTTCTATGCCGACAAGGCACGCGCCTACAGCGGCGAGAACGAAATGCCGAAGGTGGGCGACACGTTCACATATCTTGGTATGCCGTGCGTGCTTACAAGCGTTGACGAGCAGACAGGCCAGGCTATCGTATCGTTCGACAACGGAGCAAGGCAGCAGATTGTGACCACATGGGACTTGACGCATATCGCTCATTCGGAAGCAAGGCAACGGCACAAGGACGAGTTGCAGGAAATTGGCATTGTGTCGGAAGAGGATGCACCAACGGAGCAGCAGCCTAATCCGGCCATTCAGCCTGGAGCCGTGACCCATTCGGCCGAGTTCAAGCAGTTGCAGGATGGCGAGACCGTGACATTGGCCGATGGCAGCAGCATCACAATCAATCCTGGCTCGCGTCAGGACAACAAGACTGAATATATCTTTACTAAAGCCGACGGCAATAGCGAAGTGAATGTGCTGAATGACCTTGAAATCGAGCAAATCCTCCACCCCGCCCCAGTCGGCGGTGCTACGGTAGCCAATGCAGAGCCGCAACAGCAAGAGCAGCCGCAAGCGCAAGCACGACAGCAAGGCGTAACGCCCGAAATCATCAACGAGGCAATGGCCGAGATGGGATTAAACCCGTCGCAGGTCAACGTCGTTACGTCGCCCGACCAACTGCCCGCCGACCAGCAGCAGGCAGCCGATGCCATCCGTCGCGGTGAGATTGTCGAAGGTTGGTATGACCCGAAGAGCGACAAGGTGTTCCTCTATGCTCCGGCATTGGCCGACAAGAACCGCACCAAACAGGTCATCCTGCATGAACTTGTCTCGCATAAGGGACTGAAAGACTTGTTGGGCAATAAGTTCGTGCAGCTGTGCGATGCCGTCTGGAACTATATGCCCGAAGCTGACCGCCGGACGTGGATTGCCTATGCCCTTGAATCGGCAGGCAAGGATGTAACCACCGAGTCTGTAGAACTATCCATGCAGAGTGCCGCCTACCGCCGTATTGCGGCCGACGAATATATGGCGCACCTTGCCGAGACCGGCTTTGCCGACGTAGAACCATCGTTGCTACAGCAGATCATCGACGCTATCCGCAAGGTATTGCAGTCGTTGCAAGGCTTTGAGGACGTGGAGATGAGCGACGACTTCATCAAGGGATTGCTGACCGCATCGTATGCCAACCTGCGCAAGGTAAGCGGGGGAACAGAAGCCTCTTCAGACGCGATGCCGACCAAAGACGGCAATGTTGACTGGCTCGCGGCCACTCCGCAGCGCACCCTCGACTACTTGACAAAGGAGCAGGGACTGACGGCCGATGAAACGGCAGATTTCGTCGCCGCGCAGTTGAAGGCAGCGGCCGACGACAAGAACGTGCCGGACATGAGCCAAGACCGAGCAGCCGATGCCCAACTTGATGACTATTTGGTAGAAACTTACGGCAACTACACCAACATTTGGAATGCCTACGAGCGCGGCGAGATTCTTCTTTCTCCAGAACTTGCAGCCGCAATCAAGGCCAAGGTGCAATTCTTGGAAGAAGGCAATATGACCCCCAAGACGGCGACCATCGACGATGCAATCAAGTTCAGTATCCGCGTGAACCACAACAGCCCGTATCTGCTGAAAAAGGCCGACGGCAGCTTCGTTGACCCCGAAACCGGCGAACGTCTCGGTTTCGACCACCGATTCATGGGAAGCGGCGAGGGCGCACAAGCTCACGGCTGGGGCAGCTATTTCTCGGCGAAGGATATTCGTAGATATGCAGGTGACCTTGGCGATGACATAATATATAAAGGTGCCGTTTCCGATGATGTAAAAAAAACTGTAGTCCGCCTAGTGCTTGATAGAATAAATATTGAAGGATATTCCGTTCGAGCCGCTATAAAAAAGGAAACGAAAGACTGGGAGATAGAAGGTCAGCATAAGTATATACAAGCTGTAAAAGGTCTTGCAGCAAAGGACTTTGTCAAGTCTATACTGAACCGTCACCACTACAGCGTAGAAATTCCCGACAACGACGGCACGAACTACATAGAGGAGGACGAGCCGCTGACTGATGAACAAATAGATAGAGTGTTATCACTTTTAGATTTGAGCCAATATCGAGACGGTTTTGAAGAGAGATTCCGAAATGGCTATACATGGCAAGGAGAAACCACGCCAAGAGCTAACGGAAGAATGGCTTATAAGCAAGTCGTCAGCGAATATGGAAGCGAAGAAAAGGCAAGCAAGATTTTGCACGATGCAGGCTTTGTGGGCATCCACTACGACGGCCGACAGGATGGCGAGTGCTACGTGATTTTCGACGAGAACGATGCAAAGATTGTTGACCATGTGCGTTTCTCCAAGAAGGAGCGCAAGACCCTTATGGGTGTTCACAACATCAGTGAAGCGAAGTTGAAGAAAGCCATCAAACTCGGAGGTCTTGCCAATCCGTCTATGGCAGTCATTGATACAGACAAGGGGATGCACACCGACTTCGGCGAAATCAGCCTTATTCCGAAATCGTCGATGATTGAAGCAAGCACTGGCCGCAACGCAGGCACTTATACAGGTGATGCCTGGACTTCTACCTATCCACACGTTGAGACCTTACTCACTAAACAAGGTGAAGAGAGCATCAAGCGTATCGCCGATGCGGCCGCACCCAATGACGGGGAGTTGCGTCGGCGGTTGTATAGGGATTTGGTTGATTATGCCAACGGCAATGCAAGAAATCTACACTTGCTGTATCTGTTGCAGACTGGCAAGAACCCCGCAATATTAAAGAAGTCGCCTATCCATACTCACGAGGAATATGAGACCGCCAAGCAGTTGCTCGGAGATGGCTTCCAGAACGTCACTGAACTCACCAAGGAGCAGAACGATGCCTTGCTCCAACAGATGATAAACCACAAGATAGAGGGCAAAGGTTTTGACGAAGCCACCAAGCAGTCGCTTGCCGAGCAGCTCGCTAAACGATATGCAGACGAAAACGGGAATCTATACTTTAACAGATGGGATACCTATCTGTATGATGTTTGGAAAGATGAGCAGGCACGTCAAGCCGCCGAAACGGACTGGAACAGAACCGAAAGCGAAGCAGAAAACCGTGTTGTAAAGGAGGGTCTGTCGGAGGATTACAACCGATGGAAGGAATCTTTGTTCGGTGATGGTGACATCCAAGAGCGTATTTTTGCAGGCTTTACCCCAAGTGGCAACCGCCGATACCTGCCCAATACGCCACAGAATGCCAGCAAACTGATGAATCAGGAAGCATCGACCAATGCCTACGGCAGTGGAGGTCTGAACGCTACACGCTCGACCTTGTTGAAGAAGATGCGCACATTGTCGGCCATCCGCAAAAACAGGGACTTGCTGCAAGGTGACGAGGTGTATAAGGAAAAGCAAGAGGAAATGTCGGATGAACTGTTTGACATCATCTCCAAAATCTCGGATTTGCAGACAATCAATGGAAATCGCTTCATCAACGATGATTATACCGAACATCGTTTGCAGGAGGCCATTGTAGAGAAAGACCCGATAGGGTATCTCAACAAGGAATATGGGTACGACATCGACCCTAAGGGCGACCTTGCTGAACAGATCCGCACATTCATCAAGGATGCCGCCAATCTGCCAGTCAAGTATTTCGAGACGAAGTTCAAGCGTCCTGTCAGCTTGGACGAGTTTTCTATTGCCGTCATACCAGAAACTACTTCCGAAGATGTTGTAAAGGCGTTGAAGGATGCCGGTCTCGACGTGCGCACATACGACAACAGCGGATATGCAAATGGCGATTACGATGCGGCCAATGCCAATCGAACGAAGGCCATCATGGAGGCAATTGATGGACGGGATGACATCCGTTTCTCGCGTCGTAAGAAAGAGGTAACACCCGAAGAAGATGCCGCCTACATGGAAGCCGTGAATCGCGGAGATATGGAGACAGCGCAGCGCATGGTGAATGAAGCTGCGGCATCTCGTATGCCTAACGCTCAACGAGGTATCTTCATGGGTTCATTCTTCTCTGGTGCTGGAACCATAGAAGATGGACTGCGTGACATTGTGTCTCCGTTGTTGGGTGTCGAGTCGGACAAGGACATTGCAGATGTCTATCGCAGCAACCACGGCAATCAGTTACAAGAGCAGGACATCAGGGATTTGGACATCGACGAACTACCAAACATCAACTATCTGCACGCATCGCCTGTATGCCACAATTTTTCAGCAACCGGCGACCACGAAGAGCAGACGTTGGACGAGCAGACGGCGAAGAAAACGGCCGAGGCAATCCGCAAGAAACGGCCGAGAATCGTCACAATCGAAAATGCCCCTTCTTATCGCGATTCTCGTTCCGTCGAGTATATCAAGGATGCACTGCGCGAGCAAGGCTATAAGTTTGACGAAGGTCTGTATAAGGCTTCGGACTTCGGCGGCACGATGGAGCGAAAGAGATATATTATCCGTGCGGTTTTGGACGGAGAACTTCCCGCTATTGAAAAGTCACAAGCCCAACCTTGGGGAGAACGTGTCAGCATGGAAGAAATGCAGTCGCTCAAAGATGGAGAACTGCGCCCATTCCAGAAGGCAGCTCTCGCCAAGGCAGGCATTGACGAAAACCATCCACCGAAAGAGCCGGTGCTTATCTTCGGCGGTGGCAAGGCCGGTGCCAATGAACTTGCTCGCTGGTCGTATGCAAGCGAACTTGCAAAGAGCATCGTGGCCTCTCCGCGTGGATCAATGGACTACATTGTATTGCCAGACGGCAAGGTGAAGGAGTTGAACAGCCGCATTCTTGCCAAGATTATGGGTTTGAGCGATTCATTCGTCTTGCCGGACGACTATAAACTTGCCCGCCAGGTCATTGGCAATGGTATGAGCGGCGACCTTGTGCGAGGTGTGATTAAACCGCTGTTTGACGGACGCAAGGTTATGATGGGAGAATCTGGCCGAATGAAGTTGCTCGATGCCGTCACCTACGACGACAACGGCAATGTCATCCCTCTGAGCGAGCGTTTCAATGAGAGCAACGAGGATGTCAGATTCTCCCGCGTTGAAGCAAATAATAGACAACCGCAGACGGTCAGCTTTTTAGATATGGGATTGACATTTGGCGGGTACAACCAAGAGCAAGTAAAAGAACTCAACAAATGGCTTAAAGATAACCCCGACAAGTATGTAAGGCTGTATCACGGCACGAGTGCTGACAATACCATAATGCAAGATGGCATAAAAAAGACAAGTAACCGAAACAAGCATTCATATCAAAGCGAAAACGGATATGTTTATTTGAGCATATATCCGTCGTCTGCTCGTATGTTTGGCGAGTTGGGATCGAACAAACAAGGAAACGACGTGAAGGTTTATGCTGTTGACGTGAAAGTAAAAGACTTGCGCCCTGACACCGACCAACTCAGAAACAAAAGAGCGTTTGGCGGAGAAGAGTACGAGAATATGGGTGACACTTTAGCCGAAAGTATTTTGTACGGCAGTGGGGCGCGAGTAAAGCGCGCAGTGTTGCCTGATGAGGTGTCTGAAACTCGTTTCTCCCGCCGCCCGTTTGCAGAGCGTCAGCGTGAGGCCGTCGAGCGCAAGGGCATTGTCGCCCCGAACTTGGCGAGCAAGAGCGTTGAGGTGGTCGAGGCCGATGCAAAGCACGGGTTCAAGAACAACAAGGCAGCTATCGACTGGAGCAAGGAGAACATCATCAAGACATATACGGATGAAGAGACGGGCGGCAAGGGCAACATCACCATACCCGCATCCGCTTTGTCGAAATTCATATCAAACGCAGCTGTGGCCAAGAGCGAAAACCGCGATGTGCATCTTGCCACATTGAAGGTCTTGCCGCAACTGCTTGCAGAAAGCATTGACGCTGAACAACACGCTAACTATCAGAAGATAAACGGTGTGCGTGGCGTTGAGAACCCTGTCAGTCCGAATGAAATCATCCATCGCCTTTACGGAGCCGTCGGGATGGATGGCAAGACATATCGTGTGAAGATTACGCTCAAAGAGCTTTCAGAAGGCACGCGCAACACCTACTCTTATGAGACAACAAAAATAGAACTGCTGAACGAATCCAACAGTTCTGGTATAGGGGAGGAAAGCGTCGTGCACGACTACTCGCCTCAAACACGCGTCAAAATCAGTGCTGCAAAGTTACTGCAAGGCGTCGAAAAATCCTACGAAAAAGGCAAATATTTGCTTGATGAGAGCGAAAATTTACCCGAAAACGTGCAAAATGAAGAAGAAAACGTGCGTTTTTCCCGCGTCACCGACCCGCAGAAGCTCGACGAACTGAACAATGGCAAGACAATCAAGGTCTATCGTGCCATGCAGTTGCAGGACGGCAAGCTCTACCCGCCGATGTCTGGCATGGTGGACGGCAAATGGCAGAATGCGCAGGAAATGGGCGAATGGTATCAGTCGGACGAGCGACCCGACCTGTTGGACAAGAAAGGCAAGTTTGTGCTGAAGAAGAACCCACAAGACAGCGGTATGCCTGTAGCCTACAATCCGTATTGGCACACTTCACGCTTCCCGCTCAACGACCAGTTCGCATCGGCATGGAACCGGCCGGAGCTTGTGACCGTCGAGGTGGAAATCCCCGAAAGCGAGCTCACAAGCGGCTACAAGGCAGAGGGCGCAAAGAACGCCGTCGGCGAAACCACGTGGAAGGCCGGTCCCGTGGCCGACAAGCTATATGGTACGGAGGACGAGCGCAAGGTCATCCTGTCTCGCTACAACCGACTTGTGCGCATCGTGCCGGACAGCGAGGTCGCTGCATCGGCCGCAAGGATATTGAAGAAGCACGGACTGGCCGTGCCGTTCAACGTCGTCACCCCTTCACTGCGCGATGAACTCGTCAAGCAGGGCGTGACCATCGGCGCGCCGACACGTCACGGTTCGGGCGTGAAGTCCGTTCCAGCCTACGAGCAATGGACGGAGGGCGTGCGTTTTTCACGCCGTCCTGCAACCGCGCTTATCATGACGCTGCAAGACAAGCCGCTACGCGACCAGATGGGCAGCGAGCAATGGACAGACGAAATGCGCCGCCTCTATGCCACGATGGGCGAAAGCGAGCGCAGGCAGATTGTCCACAAGATGCTGCAATCGGGTGGCCGTGGCGCATTGGCCAATGCCATGAGCGGATGGATGGCCGACCGCGTGTTCGGCTACGACGAGCAGCCCGACGGATGGGACGAGGTGTGCAACAGCGTGCGCCGATGGACGCGCGGACTGGGCTACGACGGCGTGCTGACCGACGGCGAATGTGACTACGTGATTTGGCGGTCAAACCTCGCCGAGCGTCAAGGTGGCCGCATGAGCGTGCGCGACATGGTGGCCGACACCCTGCTACGTGAACGCCTGGGCATCGACACGGACGACCTCGACCCGAACGATGGGGTGAGATTCAGCAAAGTGTTCGGCGGAAACAGCGGCTACGTCGGCTATTCAAAAAGCAGGCGTGCAGTGAGAGCTGAGGAAGCAGGTTTGAGGAACAAAAGCCAGATGGACAAGGAGTTTGCCGACGAGGTGAACGAGTTGATTCTGGCAGCAAATCCGAATGCCGAAAAGGTTACTTTGAAACAGATTAAGGATGCGTTAAGCGACATCAAGGCCGACGAGTGGCATCACACTTCGATGTACGGCAACCGCACAAACTATTATTCGGCAGAGACCATTGCGGAATACTTCACGCCAGAAACCGAGGAAGAAAAGGCCGCAAGAGAGGACCGCGAAACACTACAATCGGAATATCGAAAGGCTTATGCGGCCGTTGAAAATGCGGTATGGGAAAACGTGCCTCACGAAACCATTGAAGACCCGATGCGTATTCAGGTCGGAGGCCGTGATATGTTCCGCACAAGTGCCGGACATCTGGTTGAACATACGAAGAATGTGCTAAGCCTGTCGTCCTATAGTTCAACGAAAATAATTCCTTCCGGGTTGGATTATTTAGTCGATGGTTACGACAAATGGGCTTATGAGCACAGCAAGGAGTATGAAACGGCCATCGACGAATACAATGCAGCGAAACGCGAAGCCTTTGACCACATTCCGCAAGAAATGAAAGATAAGGTCAGGGATTTGCACGAAAAACTTGAATCTGTCCGATTCAGCCGCATCAAACCTGTCAATGACAAGTTCAATGAGGAACTGCAACAGCAGATAGATGGCACATTGCCGATGGGACATACATATCAGTTGGGTATGCCAAGCGAAATATTGAGAAGCGCGGGCATCGCCAATCTGCCAATCGAGCTGCAAGCAAGCCGTCTGTCGGACAAGTCAATGCAGGAAAACCATCCGTTTGACTTGTCGGAAGCAATGGACTTGCCGCGTGCCATCCAAGAGCCGTTGGCCGTGTTCCGCAGTGCAACGCACATCGGCGACCACGTTATCCTTACATCGCTGAAACATGACGGCCGTAATTTCGTGGCCGCTATACGAGTAAATAAAATCGGAAAGAAGATTGAAGTCAATAGTATTCGTAGTTTGCATTATCGCAACGGACTTAATATAGTAGGTTGGATTAACGAAGGACTGGCCGATTACATCAAGCCGTCTTTTGCAGACGAATGGCTTGAACCATTGAAAAAAGAGTTACGCCCTAAACCGCAGTACAATTCCGCGGACGTTAGAGCGCAACTAGAAAGTGCTGCAAAGATAGTGCGCGATTTCCAGAATCCCAAACTTTCGGGCGAAAAAGTGGAGGACAAGCCACTTTTCAGCCGTCAACCTCGCAGTGTGGATGACGAAATCCGTCAGTCACGGCCGCGCCGCCCATTGCCACGCACGACGGCGAGCCAGTCGGTTGCAGGACGTATCTACAACGAGGGCGTGATGGGCTTCTGGAATGACATCAAGGAGGGCTACCACGATTATCTGCGTTCGGTGCGCGTGCTGCAAGAGGCCGTCGCCGCTGAAAGCGGAAAGCCGCTGCAAGACCACGAGAACGTCTATCTGCACAACCTGTTCCTGCAACGCCGCAATCAGGCCGAATGGCAGCAGTATATGAACCGACTTGTCGAACCATTGCTGGACACCATCAAGGGCATCACGCGCAATGCGAAAGACAAGGAGGCGGCAGAGGTGGAACTTGGCCGATACCTCAACGCCGTGCATGGTCTGGAGCGCAACGAGTATATGGCCAAGCAGCATCCGAAAACTCCGCGCAAGGACTATTCGGGTCTGACTGCCATCTTCACGCGCAGCGGCGAAACGAATGTGCCTATTGACGAGCTGGAGCAGCGCGCACGCGACTTCATTGCCGACTATGAAAGCCGTATCGGCGACAAGGCAAAGGATGAACTTTGGGCTGGCATTGACGGCCTGCGCTCGTTCATGCTCGACAAGATGTATAACTCCGGCCTTATCACGAAAGCCCTGCACGACGAACTGAAAGACCGCTACAAGCACTATGTGCCACTGCGCGGCTGGAGGGACGAGACGAAGGGAACGGCCGAAGACTTCTACAACTACGTGTCGGAAGGTGGCGGCAACGGAGAAAGCATCATGCAGAAAGCCGAAGGCCGCAACAGCGAGGCAGCAGACATTCTTGCCACGTTGATGCACCTCGGCCACGCAGCCATCCATCAGGGCAACAAGAACCGCGCCTTGCAGTCGTTGCTCGCATTGGCCGAAGACCACAAGGTGCCGTTGCTCACCGCCAAATTGGCCTGGTATGAGAAACAGAACGTCGGCGGTGTGGACACTTGGGTAATTATTGCACCGCCCGACACATCGGCCATGAACGAAACCGATGCAGCGGATGCACTCAATCAGTTCGAGGCTGATATGCGGGCAAAGATGCAGGCTGAACCGACACGCTACAAGAACGGCGGCAGTCGGGTCGATGTGGGCGTACCTGTAAATCATATCGGCAACCTGAAACAACATCAGGTGCGTGTGATGCGCGGTGGTAAGATGTATATAATCAACATCAACGGCCAACCGAAAGCTGCACAAGCGTTGAACGGCCAACTGAAAGAGAAGGCACCAGGATGGGTCGAGGGTCTTAACCGATTCATCGCCCGCAACCTCACCACGCTGAACCCGGAATTTATCGTGTCGAACTTCGAGCGAGATTTCACTTCGGCCAATGTGATGACGTTCGCGCGGTATGGCCTGAAGGAGGCGGCGAAGATGGACAAGTCCATGTTCAACAACCTGTGGCGGTTGTTCAGCCTCTACGAAAAAGGCCAACTCGATATGAACAACGAGCAGCACCGGCTGTTCGACGAGTTCATGCGCAATGGAGGTGAGACCGGCTTCGGCATCGTGCTACAGACAGACGACTACCAGAAACGGATCATGGATGCGGTCAAGAACAAGCATCACGTCGTCGAAGCAATCCTTTCGGTAATTGAGGCCGGCAACCGTGGCATCGAGAACATGATGCGCTTTGCGGCATATATCGTAGCGAGAAAGAGCGGACGCAGCATCTTGCAGGCCATCAACGATTCGGCCGAAGTCAGCGTGAACTTCAACCGCACGGGCAGCGGAGCAATGGGAGCCAAATATTTCAAGGGCTTGTATGTGTTCTTCAATGCCGGAGTGCAAGGTCTGGCACAACGTCTGCAAGGTCTTTTTCAGTTAAATCCACGCATGTATGCAGCGATTGGCTGTGAAATGGCACTCGGATTCCTTATCTCGGCATTGAACATCTATTGGGGCGGAGATGATGACGACGACGAATTGGACGAGCCATATATGCGACTGGGCGAGTTCAGACGCTACAACTCAATCAACATCATGCTGCCTTGGTGGGACAAGGCTTTGCGTTGGGACTTGTCACACGAAGATGCAGCCTGGTATGGCATCGGCGCAATCCTCGGCGAGTATGCTATGGGCTACCATCACGACAACGAATTTGCGAAGTTGATATTCGGGCAACTGACACAAGCACTGCCTATCGACCTTGCCGCCTACCACGACGGCGATATGGGCATCATTGAGGCTCCGTTGCGCGAACTTATGCCTACGGCTCTCCGTCCGTGGATGGAGGCTTACAGCTGGAACGAGGATTTTCAGGGACGACCAATCAACAACCAGAAGGTCAAAGGCGAATTGGGCGACAACAGCATCCTGCCAGAATATCGGCGCGTTACAAAACGCAACGAAATCAGCCTTGCCAATGCGGTTGTCGAATGGATGGACAAGGCCAATGGCGCGGATGACTATCATCGTTCATGGTACGAAAAGGCACTTGGCAATTTCGCTCCGAACGCCGACAACATCAACTATATCGTTGGTGGCTATCTGGGTGGCCCGTGGACTTTCATGAACAAAGTGAGGATGACCATGAGCGGAGAGGCAGAACTGCGCGACTATCCGATAGCGTCACGCCTGATGACCGACATCGGCAGCGATTATGCGAAGAACCGCCAACTCAAATCCGAGTTCGATTATTATCACGGTATGGTCGAAGAAACGGAGAACCGCGAGAAGGTGGCTAAACGCGACTACAAGGAGGCCAACGGCAAGAAACGCATAAGCCGAAAGGATGAAGCCAAGGCTTACGAGTTGTTGGAGGATGATTTCGGCTATCGCTTGCAGCAGATTTGGAAATCCGGCCGTGGCCGAAAGACCCTTGAAAAACGGTATGAAAAGGCCGTTGAAGAGCGAAAGCAGCTCTATAAGATAGGCGATACGGAGGGCATAGAACGCAACCAAGCTGAAATATATAGCATCATGCGCGATGCTGTTAAGGCATGGAGGGAAGCAGAGTAAGATTTTTTCATGGTATTAGGTAACAAAAGGACGGAGTGGCTTGTGAAAGTCGCTCCGTCCGCTTTTAAAAAGGAAGAGAAAATCAATGTTTCTTGAAATACCAGTCGATGAACATCTTACGGTGGACATCGGCCTCAAAGTCCATCATCCCGACGGGTTTGTATTTGTGCTTGCAGACATCTGATGCAGTATAATAGAATGACTGCTTGCGTAGAACATACGGCTTTCGGATGGACTTTTTGAGGACAGTATGATCGCGCCGTCTGTCCCGCGTCTCTTCATCGACCGTAGTCACCTTCAAGTCGCCGTTGGCGCAGCCAATGACGAAATAACGACGATGCTTCGGGTCGGCCGCATGAGCCTCCTCTGCCTGCTTGCACGCATCGTTATACATACGGATAGCATAATACTTGCACAGGAATTTGCGCAGGAATCTTGGTAAATGATAAATAATGTTCATAATTTTTTGTTTTTGAAATATAATAATTAAAATACCGCCGCCGAAACAGTGTCCGGCATTGCAATTTCTCGTGGTGAATAGTCGATGACTTCATAGAACTTCGGCATATCCATTTCACAATAGCAGACATAAAGTCCGATGGCTCGCGTCATCAGCAAGTCGTCGTGTTCGCCCTTGATTGCACCGAAAGAACCATTGGCGCGCTTCTCATAGACGTTGTATTCGTGGAGGACGCGCTCGTCGCGTTCGACATACAACTGCTCACGAATGATGTGCTGCAACTGCTTGATGATAGTAACCTTGGTCTTGGTGTTGGTGTGGAAACCGAAACGCTGCGGTGCGCCGTCGATAATCTTCTCGTTGTCTGGGTGACGTTCGTACAGGTTATCGTAGCACTCCTTAATCTGATTAAGGATAAAGTCTGACACGTCACCGTCCACATCGCGGTCGCGGTCGCGCGTTTCAAGCGTGTTACTCTCAATGACCAGCAGCGCATTGTCATAGTATTTGGCTATCTGCGCGGCCTTCCATGCCAGCAGATCGTGGTGGATATGTCCGTACCATTGGGCAACAACTTCGGGTTTGCCACCATCGGCCAGCCACGCCCTATCGAATACGCAGATAACAGACCAGTCGGACTTGTTGCTCACGCCACCAATATCGACGACGACGAGATATTGGTCGCGCATCTTGAAACCGTCGTGTGCGTGCGTAACACTATCCGGCAATCGCCAAATCCATAGTGAACTTGTCGGGTCATCGCGGAAAACAAGCTCTTTTAATATTGACTTTCCCGGCCGGAAACCGTTGCGCATAGCCTCGGCACTTGTAGATACTACATCGCCAATATATTTTGGAGGACGACAAGCCGCTGCGAATTTCTCTACGTTGTATTCGCTGAACACCTTGCTGCCGGAATGTTTGAACGCCTCAATATCGTTGGATGGCGTTTCGCTCGCCATGTCTGCATGGTTGTGGTACTTGGTGCGCTCGCACTCATACCAATAGATGCCTTGCAACGTGGCTCCACTCTGCCACAGATACCACAGATATTCGCCTGGCTCGTGGCAATCGTCGGGAGCATCCTTCTGGTCTTTCATGGCCAACAGTTTTTCAGCAAATTCTCGCTCGGTCGGAGCGTCCTCGCTGATGAAGTCGGGCAGATAGAAATCAAACCAAGGGACATTCTTCTGCGCGTACTCCGGCGTGATTGACTTCCCGTTATCGCACAACTTCGACAATACGGCCGATTTCAGATATTCCTTGTTGTCCTTAAACGGCATCATGTTCTTCCAACCAATCTCGTACCACGACACAAAGATCCGTTCAAATTGGTGGAATGTACCCGACTGCTCGGCTTTCTTTGCTGCTGTGTAGATTTTATGGAAGAAGTTGCCCGTACCCTTTGCGGTCGATTCATATACAATCATTGTGTTCGGCTTGTACGAAATACCGCCTGTTACGGACGTTACGATGTCTTCCGGCGTCTTGTTGTCCGTCGTCACCCAAAGGCCGACCTCTGTACAGTGTGCCAATGTGCTGTCGCCGCCACGGGCAGAGTTAGGCTTCTCGGCCGTGCCAATCTTGAACTTCGCATTTCGCGTAGGTATGTAAAATAGGTTGGCCGATGTCGATGTGCCATGATACAGACCTTGCCGCGCGATTTTCTTCTGGTCGTCATCAGTGAACGGAGAATCCAAATCGGCCACAAGTTCGGGATTGTACGAATCAAGGAGTTTGGTAAGCATATCCTTGACCTCGGCCGAAGCATCCTTGACATGGCCGACGATGATAGAGTTTGCACCTTTGAGGATGATTAGCTGCAACCATGCAATATATATCTGCGTTGCTGTCGAGCCGCCCCACTGACGGGCTTTGAGCAAGACGAGACGGATAGGCTTGCCCGACTTGCGCATACGTTCAAGCCGTTCGATAAGTCTGCGCTGCGCGCGGTTGAGCCGGAACGGAATATCGTCACCGCTGCCTTTCGGGTGTATCTTTACTTCTCGCCAACACCAATAAGGGAAATCGTAGTAATAGCGAATGCGGTTGAATCGTTCGCATACCGTATAGCGGGCTTGCGGATTCACCCAAATGTTTTTCGCATCGCACTTGTCAAGCGGTCGGCCAGTCGCTATGTGTACGGCCATAGCATCAACGCCATAGCGGATAACATCGGCCACAAAACAATCTTCGAGCATCTCGATTGGGAGATACTGCACTTTGATTGGGTAGTCGGGAATGACGACCTTCTCCCTCTCGCCGATTGAGTTCAAGCCGGTGAGAGGGTCGAACGGAGCGGACATATCAGCCATGCGCCGCCTGTTTTCCTCCAGAATTTCATCGACCGTCCAAACCCTATCGAATTGCGGTGTGTCGTCTGGAATGTCGTTGGTCAATACAACTTTATCTGAATCCTTAATCATAGTGCAGTCGTTTAGAGGTTATAAGGCCAATGAAAATCCCGCATGAAAAACACCAGATATGCGGCCAAACAGCGAACAAATCCATAAAGAAGAAACTTGCGGCTATCAATATCAGGTTGGCGCACACAAGAGCGACCCATCTTTTCGACTGCATCACGACGATGCCGGTCTGTGCGTAGATGTAGGTTGACAATCCTGCTATAGGTGTGTCTGCCAAGACACAATCTGGGATAAACAATGCGACGACAAATGCAGCCAACCCTTGCCATGCGCGGGCATTGGCCAAAAATGCAAGAGCCAAAACTGAATATACATTTACAGCCGTATGAAGGCAAGAACCATGCACCAACAGATATGTCAACCGCGTCCACCAAGGGGAATCCAAAGACAGACACAGCCATTCTGTGCATTGAGCGATGCAGTAGAATGCGATAACGAATGATGAAATAAAGAGCGATGCCGATTTCATTTGACTTGATTTTTTAGTTTGCGCCTATAGCGAGAAATAATCTGGTAAGCAGATTTGGTCGAAAGAAAGAACTCCGGCGCAGGCGATGCACAAATTTCGGCTACAATATCATCGTGCTGTCTGCGTGGGTACATATTTTTGAATAGCATATATGTGTCATACAACAGATTATACATCACGCCTTTGCCTTTGTCCATGCTCTTGATTGGTCTAATGCCGGACATCATTTTCTTTATAATCTTGCTTGCCGTGTCTTCATTTATAAAAAACCTTGTCGTCGGCATCTGTCTCGCCAAATCCACGGCTTTGATAACATCCAAATGGCCATGTTTCTTTAGCAGAAGGTTTGCGGCTTCCTTATATGCAAGGTTCAGTTCCTTGTTCCTTTGCTCTGTGTATTCTCCGGTATTGCCTTTGTGTTTCGCCATGTAAATGTTTTTGCAAATATACAACAAAATAAATAAATATTCATTGAATATGTCCCGGATATACTATTTTTGCGACAAACTAAATTGTGAAATAAATATGGCAAATGACAATTTGAATAAAAGTAAGCGAGAAACTTTCATTGAAAAGTATCGCTCTCATCGCCCCGAATTGCCGGAAGATGACGAAGAAGCCATGTATGGTGCTTTGAGTGAAGACTTTGACGAATACGACCGCCAGATGTCCGACCTTCGCGCATCCAACGACAAGTACAAGAAAGACCAGGACGATTTCCTGAAAGCCATTGCTTCCAACCCCGACAATGCCCGATATATTGAGGGCATGATGAATGGAGAGGATTGGTTGTCAACGTCAATCGCTATTCACGGATATGATGGTCTGATTGACTATCTTTCCAGCGAGGAGGCACGCGAGAAGTACAAGGAGGCCGATGCCAAGCACAAGGCACAACTTGCCAAGAGTGAAGAACTGGACAAGGAATCAGCAGCCAATGCAGAAAAGACAGATGCCGATATTGCAGCCGCCATCGAATCGGGACGATTCACACGCGAGCAGTACGAAGAGGCGCTGGGCGAATTGTTCGACATCACCGATGGACTGGAACTGAACGTATGCAAGCCTGAATGGATTGAAATGGTCATTGCCGCCAAGAACCACGATACCGACATGGAGAAGGCTCGCGAGGAGGGACGCAAGAGCGGCCGCAACGAGGGGCTTGAAGCCAATCTTGCCAAGCGGCGCAAGAGCAGCGCACCGGCTGGAGGCCCGCAGATGCCTGTCAACATGGGCGGACGCACAAGTGGAGAAAAACAGAAGCGAGGATCAAGCATTGCCGATTTGCTAAATATTTCATGATATGAGAAAGATATATGAATCGAGAGGCTGCATCATCGGCAACATGACACTCCTTGTTGGAGGCAAGCCAATGATAGTGTCATTCCAGCCTGTAACATCCTACACAAGGCCGCAGGACAATGTGGGCGATACGCTTTGCAGCCGACTTTCGACCAACATCGAGGCATTGCAGTACGCGCTGGAACATCATCCGTCGTACAACCGAAGCTATCGTCTTGTGCAAGTCATTGAAGAACCGCAAGACCGCGCACCTAAAAAGGAGGTTGCGGCCAAAGACTCAATCAAGACAGTCGCCGTTGCAAGTCCGGCAGAGGCGCGAGACTACCTGAAAGAGAATTACAATGTAACTTTCCGTGGCTTTGTCTCGGCCGTCCAAATCAAAGAAAAGGCCGAAGGGCTCGGCATCAAGTTTGAAGGAATCTAACAACTTAATATTAACAACTTAAAACAACAGAGAGAATGAAAAATTTGTTTTACAAGATTTTCGTGTCACTCGTCGCCATGTTTGCAGTAGCATTGGGCGGTGGTGGCAATGTGCTTATGGCTGCTGGTGCTGCCACAAGCGACGAGAACGGAAGCGGCGCAGCAGAGGGAGCATCAGCCCCAGAGAATAAGGCAACTGACCCCGGCGCTGCGAGTGTGACAACTGGCCAGCAGGCCGCTCCAGATCTGTACGAGACCGACCTTGAGCAGGCTATCCTCGTGCTTGACCCGATGGGTACTGCCGGACTTAACCTTATCGAGACAGGCGTACAGTCGCGGCAGGTTCATAGTCAGGAGTTCGAGTTCTACAGCGTCGGTCCCCGACTTGTACGTACTACGACCACTGGCCTTGTAACGAATCTTGCCGACCGCGTTCTTGTGCCGGTATCTGATTCTGGTTTCGCGTCGAAGAACGACACTATCCGCGTGGTAGGTGTCTCTGGCCAAGACAAATCAGGCAACACTGACACGAAAGACCTCATGCTCATTGTGATTGACCGCGATGTTACTACCGGTAACCTCGTATGTTATGCAAAGAATGGCTATCACGGCGGATTCAATCTGGGTGGTTCAACCGGCGCAAATGTAACCGTGAACTATATTCCGACGGGGTCGACGCTCATCCGCATGTCGAAGTCTTGCAGCGAAGCGGCCGCACAGACCTCACGCGCAACGGCCTACCCTGCATCAGAGAAGGGTTATTGCCAGAACTTCATGCTCCAGATTGAGCAGACCGAGTTCGACAAGTTGACCGAGAAGCGCGTAGCGTGGAACTTCAACGACATCGTTGACTGGAACATGCGCAACTACAAGATTGAGAAGGAGCTTACCTATCTGTTCAGCGTGGGTGGTCTTGACCGACATGTGTCTAACGACCGCGAGGACAACTACACGATGACCGGCATCTGGTATCAGGCTGGCCGCAATCTCGAAATCGGCCACATCGTCCTTGATGACAATGGTGCTGTAGTCTATGACACCGACGCGAGCGGCGAGGAGGCTCTGCCATTCATTGTCACGACATCGGGCGGCACTACCACTTACACGATGGGCGACCACACCTTTGCAGAGAACCCTGGCCTTGTAGCCAATGCCTACTACTACTACAACGGTGGCAATCCCATCCCGGCCGTCGCAAAGGTTGAAATCAACGGCAGCGACCTTGTGAAGTTCAACAAGCTCGCATTCGTCGGCAACGGCGGCAGTCAGGTGAAGCACTTGCTTGCTGGCTGCAACGTGGTCGAGGCGTTCGACAACATCAAGGGCAAGCAGTTCGAGAACAAGGACATCGTGACCGAGGACAACCTTATTGTCCAGAACTTCAAGACCTCGTTCGGCACAATCAAGCTCATCTACGATAAGCTGTTCGACGTGTGCGGCATGGCCAATGCTGCCCTTATGATTGACAAGCAGTATTTGCGCAAGGTATGGTTCAAGTCGCTCTCGCAGACCAAGATGGACTTCCGCGCAAGCGGTCAGCGTAACTCTACCGGCGTCATCTTGCAGGAGGTCAACGCTGTATATCTGCAATATGCAGACGCACACGCGCAGGTATGGCTTGCAGGTCGCACAGATGTTTACGATTACATCGTTGCAGGCAAGTACGATGCCGTCGCTACCACCGACGCAACTTCAAGCGTTCGCGGCACGGGTTCTTTCCCAGGCGGCCACAAGCAGGCTGATTTCTCATAATCTATAAACAAGCGGAGGACGGGGAGCTGACAAACTTCCCGCACCTCCGTATTTCTTTTTTTATATGGCAACGTACAGCATCGACACAATCAAGCGAGACGCGCGCATCATCCTCGGCGAGAACGAGAACATCACGCCGCTGCTCACCGAGCAATCGGGCGAATCGTTCGACGACTGGCTGGCAAGCGAGCGCGACACAATCATCGGCGACCTTATATGCAAGGCCGTTGACCGTGTGCATACGCTTGCGACGGCCGACATGGTGCGCGATGCGGCTACCAATCCGACTTCCGGCACGACGCAGGACGCATACTGCACGCGGTTCAAGCTCGGGCAGTCGTATTCGGGCGGCGATTTCCTGCGGCTGTGCCTTGTCAAGTTGCCCAAATGGAGGGCAGCAGTCCGCACATTGACTGCGACGGATTCAGAAGAATATGCACAGGCGCAGTCGCCTATTGCCATCATGCGGCCGAATGAACGGCACCCGATGGTGACTCTCGTCGAGAAGAACGGACGCGCGCTTGAATGCTATCCGGGCGACACAACGGGCACAGGCACAAGTTGCTTAGTCGTGAACAAGGCAGTTGTCAGCAATGGCAACGTCAAATGCTCGAAAGACTGCTACGATGCAATGCTGTATGCGCTTGCAGCACTATATTATACAAGTATTGACGAGCGCGAACGAGCCGAAACGATGGAGAAGGAAATGGAGAAAATGCTTGGCCTTAACGAATAAATGACTGAAAGATGAAAGCGATAGTAAAGAAAGAGTTCGAGAAGATGCCCGCCGATGTCAAGGCAGCTCTCCGCAATGGAGATATGACTACATACGACGTGCTGAAAGAGTGTGCCGACAGCATCAATGAGCAGGTGGACTATCTGAATGAGACGACCGAGACATTGGCCGACAATGAGGCCGAACGCATCGCGGCAGAACAAGCGCGGAACACGGCAGAACAAGCGCGGAACACGGCAGAACAAGCGCGCATCGCGGCAGAACAAGCGCGGAACACGGCAGTTGCCGCTGCCATCGAAGAAGTCGAGGAGGCAATCGGCTCGTCGGTTGAAAGCATCGCCGCCTACAAGACGGCATCGCAAGTCGATATAGTGTTAGGCCGCAGGGATGACGTTATATCAGAAACTATTCCGTCGGCCACGCCAACAGCAGCAGGCGTGATGAGCGCGGCTGACAAGGAAAAGCTCGATTCGCTCACACCTTCATCATCGGCGGCATACAAGGAACTGATACCGACACAGGACATTACAGACAAGGTGCATTTCATCGGCCATCTGGAGAGTGACGCAACCAAGACGCTACGTGCCGACGACATCAGCGGGTGGACGTATAAAAGCTATCAGAGTAGCCCAATCTGGCTGAATCGTCGTAGCATTCTATTTTTTGACGCAAGCCAGAGTTATCGCATCTTGGGTATGGATGCAGTTTGGAACGATGCGACAAATGAGATAATCCGCAACGTTACCCTCGGTTCTTGCCACTGCAACGACGCTTTCGTGGACGGCAATGTGGCATACATCGACGACGGCACGAATGGCAACAAGGACATTTATAAACTGAATCTCCTGACCAATACGGCAACCAAGGTGACACTGGACATTGAAGACTGGCAGGGCGAAGACGCGACCAACAACACCTGCACGCAGCTGAGCGGCGTGTGCGACTACAACGAGACGCAGTATCTGGCGGTGGCCTACGATGCAAAGCAAAGCGACGAATCGGAGACGGTAGAGAATCCGCCGACAATCACCGACCAATATCTGCGCGTCTATGTCGTCAACAAGTCGGACGGGACGATTGCAGACACGCTTTTCGGCAATCCAGATGTGGACGGGGCGGGCGTTGACGTGCTGTTGGACACGGAGGACAATGAACAGTTGTGGGAGGGAATCTTCCTGCAAGGCGCGACCTACGTTGATGGCTACCTGTATGTGGCCACCAACCGCTACCGCGCAAGCGCGAGTGCCGATGGCGGCATTGCGGTATGGGTGATTGACCTCGCGCGCAAGACTCTCGTTGACAAGATAATCTTCGATGGCGATGCGTTTGACCCGGACGGCAACGCATTGGCCGCGAACAATGCGACATACGGAATCGGAGCGCGCTACGCGCCGGGCGACTTCGAGCCGGAAGGTATCGACTACGTTAGGGAAAACGGTGTCACCTATCTGTATATGGGTCTCGGACATTATGCCGGAATCACCAAACTTCTCAAATTCCAGGCTCCAGTTGTGGGTCTGTCCAAATAAACACATACAAACATGGCAAACATTGAAATTTTGGCTCCCTTCATCCTCTCGTTCGAGGGCGGGTTTGTGGACGACCCGGCCGACCGTGGCGGGGCGACCAACAAGGGCGTGACGCTGACCACATGGCGCAGCGTGGGCTACGACAAGGACGGCGACGATGACATCGACGTGGACGACCTGCGGCTGATTACGCCCTACGACGTTATCGACAAGGTGCTGCGGCCGCACTATTGGGACAAGTGCAAGGCCGACCAAATCAACGACCAGAGCGTGGCCAACATGCTTGTCGATTGGGCATACAACAGCGGCGTGGGCACAGCGGCAAAGGCCATCCAGCGGATAGTGGGCTGCACGGCCGACGGCATCATCGGCCGCGTCACCCTGTCGGCCATCAACCAGCACGACCCGCGCGGCCTCTTCGACGACTTGAAGACGGCGCGGCGCATGTTCATCGGCCGTGTCGTCGAGGCTCGCCCTGAGCAGGAGCGTTTCCGCGACGGCTGGATGCGCCGCATCAACAGCATCGGATATGGCAAACTCACACTTAACAACGGCACGGAGGTATGGGTATAATCGCACAATATGGCGCGCAGCTGTCGGCCGTTCTGGCCGTCATGAGCGGGTTGCTTGTCACTCCGCTTGTGTTCATAGCCCTTGACTACTGGGCAGGCACTCGCAAGGCGGTGCAGCGCGGCGAGAAGATACGGAGCGACAAGATGAAACGAACCATCTACAAGATTAGCAAGTATTACAATGCGTGTCTGGCTATGCTGGTGATTGACGTGATGCAGATGGCTGCGTTCATCTTCATGTCGATGTTCTACGGGTGGACGGCCTACACGGTGCCGGTGTTCACTTTCGGCGCGGTCATGTTCGTCGCGTTCGTGGAGATTCGCAGCATCCTCGAACCTGCGTCGGTCAAGGAGACGCGCGACCTTGAAGATGTGGCGGCATTGGCCAAGGAGGTTGTGGCTGGCCGCAACGACCCGCAGAAGATAGCGCAGGCCGTGGCCGACTTCATCGCCGCTCAGAAAAAGGATTAAAACAACAATAAACAAATACTTAGTACAATGGCAGCACTTACATTTACACAGCAAGGCGACATGTACGTTGCCGAGCAGAGCGTTTCGTCGGACTTTGCGCTTCATCTGGAGAGCAACAAGCCCGGCAACTACCACGTCTATCAGAAGAGCGACCCGTCGGCCGCACGCCCGGCAGTGAACTACATCTACAATAAACGTACAGAGATTGATGAGCAGTACATTGTGCGTGTCCCTGCGACCATCACAATCAAGTCGACCGTGCCGATTACCTACGGCTCAATCATCGAGGAATGACTATGTTAAGAAATTCATTGAACGTCAGGCCGATTAAGAGTATGAATGTGCGTGGGCTGAATGTGCGTGGGCTGAATGTCCACGTGCTGGGGCATGGAGCAGTCTTTGACTACACCCCAAGCCCGACACCAACGCCGACGAAGGGCATTTACCTGTGTGTTGCAGAAAGTGACCCGACGCAATATCAACGCTATCGGTTGGCCGATGGCAAGTATTACAAAGTCTTAATCAATCAATAAAACTATGGCACAACAGGACTATAACGGCGCACTTACTGGTGCTGAAATAGATGCACTCCCAGGCCGTATTGCAGCACTGGAAGCTGTAACTTTTCCGCTGACCGCAAGTTATGGCACGAAGAACAACGGTACATACGAGGTCGGCACATCGGTCACACCGACGGTCGCGCTCAACATTACGCGCAAGGGTGCGGACGTAGCATCGTCGGCCACGGTATCCGTCAGCCCGTCGGGCGCAACCGTTGCATCGAACAACAAGAGTTGGACGGCTCCGGCATTGTCCAGCGGCTCGAAGTCGTACTCGACGAGCATCACGCAAGGTGGGCAGACAGTCAACCTCGGCCCACTGTCGTGGTCGTTCACCTACTACCGCTATCGTGGCGCATTGAGCAGCGTCCCGTCGGACTACGCGGCTGCAATCAAGGCATTGGCCACGAAAGAACTTTCTACAAGTTCGTCGCTTGGTTCTACGGCTTTGGCTGCTAACAAATACTATCTCTTTGCCGTTAAGGGCTCAAATGTGACATTCACCGTCAAGCACGCACAGACGGGCGGCACAATCAGCGGTTGTGTGACTGGCACGGCGACCATCGAGCAAGAGAACGGCGCAGGCAGCAATGTGTATTCGTATGTGCTTGTGCCGGCCTCGTCGAGTGCATGGAATTTTACTATCAACTAAAAAAATAACGGACTATGCCATATCTATCACTTCCATTCTCACTTGCTCGCAACAATGGCGAGGCCGTGACCAACGCAACGGAGATTGACGTTACAACCGAAGGCGGGCAGACCATAGCCCTTTCCGAGCTTATCGCCACCCTCCTTTCGCCTATTTTCCAGTTTGTTGATAACTTGCCGACGGCATCGGCCACCACAATGGGCAAGATATACATTGTGCCAAAGGACAGCGGCAGCGAAGAAGAGCAGAATATCCGCGACGAGTTTATTACATTGGACAACGGAGCGTCAACCTCGCCTCGCTATCTGTGGGAACACATCGGCGACCTTGCCGTTGACCTTTCGGGCTACGCAACTACGGAGGCTATGAATGCTGCAATTGCATCGGCATTGGCATCGTATGTTACCACAACGGTTATGAACGCGGCATTGGCCAACAAGCAGGACATTATCAGCGACCTTGAAGCCATACGCAGTGGTGCGAGCAGCGGCGCAACGGCCTATCAGAAGCCACAGGCCGGCATCCCGAAGACAGACCTCGCGGATACTGTACAGACCTCGCTCGGCAAGGCCGACACTGCTTTGCAGGAGCATCAGGACATCAGCGGCAAGGTTGACAAGGTGACAGGCAAGGGACTATCGACCAACGACTACACCGATGCGGACAAGGCCATCGTCGATGGAGTGACCACAGCCCTAAACGGCAAGGTTGACAAGGTGACAGGCAAGGTGCTGTCAACCAACGACTACACCGATGCGGACAAGAATAAACTCGCAGACATCGCAGCCGGTGCGGAGGTCAACGTGCAGCCCGACTGGAATCAGACCGATAACACAAAAGATGACTACATCAAGAACAAGCCGACGAGCCTTCCCGCGAGCGATGTATCGGCTTGGGCAAAGGCATCGGCCAAACCCTCGTACACGGCGAGCGAAGTCAACCTTTCGACACCAATCTCCGGCATTACGGCATCGACTGTCCAGGAAGCTCTTGCGGCCATCATCGGTCTTGGTGTGGCTGGCCAATGGCACTTGGGCACGGAAATCAATACAGACAATTCCACAACGTCCGTAACTGGCGCGAAGTTGGGCGACCTCTATCTTAATACAGACACGACCCACACCTCGTTCGGCAATGTCTATCAGTTGACCGACGTGTCTGGCACGAACAAGTGGGTCAAGAAGCTCAATATCATCGCGCGGGTAGATTTGCGTGTCATCGACGCGGAAGATTCACTCGACGGATACAAACACGCCTATCTTGACATCACAAACGGTGGTGTGCAGACGCTCGGTACGGACGACCTCATGGCTCCTGCCAATGCCGTACTTCAGGCCATCAATGATATTATGAACCCCAATGTAAATAACGAGTGATATGGCCAATGTCTATGACTATCCAGCCGTGGCTAACTTGCGAGACCAAGCGGCCGCTATGCATTCGATATTGTCGGAGATTCTACCGACCTCATCGGAAGACATTGCGGTTGCTCCGTGGTACAGCGAAAGCGCGCAAGACCTCGGCTATTTCGTCCGCCTTGCTGCGCAAGCCATTGGCATTGATAACGTGGTAATTGCGGCAGGTTATCCGCCGTCCGCTATCGATGCAATCGTTAATATGCTTAATGGCCAAGACTATGCGATAGCAGCGGGTATGAACACCGAAAACTGGACGTACACCGCGAATTTCTGTTACCAAGACGGCAACCAAGCCGATGGCTCGCAGCGTTCCGAACGCGCAAAGATAGTCTATGCACCCAAGCCTCCAGTACGGCCAACTGGTAGCCTTGCTAATGTGTTTCGCGATTGTTCATCGCTGATGGGCATTGACCCTAATATTGCGGACGATGAAGTTGTTGGATGGCAAGCGGTCACATCTCTTTCTTACGCGTTCAATGGCTCGACTATCTTGCCGACAACCGAGTTGTCGCTCGACATACCTGAGTGTTTGAGTATGCTTTATTTTGGCGGGAATTTCAAAAAAATAAAGTTCGTCAATTCGCGCAAGTTAAACGGTATCACGGAATTCCAGTACACAAACGTATTCCTTAACGCAATCGAGAATTGGAACGTTGGGAATGTCATATCATCAACCGTCCCACTACCAAGCCTCGGAAATGTATTGCAGGACATTACGTTCGACGGCTTGACCATCGACAACAGCGACGGAACAGCGTCGTGGGCAGGTGGACAAGACTATCGCTGCGACGCAGACGATGCGAACGCCTTTAACCTAATTCGCAGCGGACAGGTGTTGGGCAAGACGGCAACGGTGGCGTGCCAAGTGTCGCTGCAATCGGCATTGACGGCCGAGACGATGTTGTTGTTGGTCTATATGGCCTATGACTGGGGTACGGAGGACGACTCCCACAACCCGCTCGGCTTGTCTAATAGGCCATCCTCCGCGATGCTGACCTATGACTTCACAGAGACGCAGAAGCAAACATTGGCAGGCTACATCGCGAAGATGGGATGGACAATTGACCCACAGGCGATTTTGGCTGCAAAAGGTTGGACTTACTAAAACACAATGATATGGACACAAGGACACACGATACACTCGGCACGCTGAAATTGGGCGCGGAAAAGCAAAATGCCTATTGGCTGACCCATCCCGACAACTACGGAGATTTGATAGATGCTATCGTTGAGGCGCGCGAGAGTACGCCCGATTCCGACATTGGTAATGCGCTGACGAACCCCGCCACGCGATTCCCAGAGAGTTTCAAGTCTTCGGATTCAGAGTTGTACCCATATAGTTACCCAAATTACCTTGCATCGGTGATTGCGAGTTTTTCCGATGTAACATCATATACGGCAAATTCTGCGCGCGAACGCGCTATTGTGTACGCACCTCCATTGCCGATTGAACCCGATGGCGGTTCAATGTCATATTGCTTTTATGCTTGCCGATGGCTGTTGTCGATTTACCCCTACGACGGCACGGCAGAAGGTCGCACACAAGCAGATGATGACGCAGATGTCGCACGACTTAATTCGGCGACCGATTGTTCTTATATGTTCTACGGCTGCGTGTCACTTGTCAGCGTTCCATCTGTATGGACATTCCAAAATCTTGACAACGCGAATAATATGTTCGCGAGTTGCACGATGCTCAACACATTGCCGTCCGGTTTCCTCGGCACGTCAATAACGAGGGCAAGCAGTATGTTCAACGGATGTACGAAGTTGGAGACATTGCCAAGCGGGTTCACCTTGCAGAATGTTGCGGTCGGCGGTCGTACATTCCGAAATTGTTGGAAGTTGGCATCGTTGCCAAGTAGTTTTCGATACGGAGCGGCAAATTCCCTCGCCCAGTTTTTCCTAAATTGCGCGTCAATGACTGCATTCCCGGAGTTGTTTGAGTTTGATGTTACCAATCTTTCAAATGCTCTATCAAGTGGCGCGTACAACACCTCAAACACAAGCAGCACGATGTATCAAATATTTTGGGGGATGGGTGCTGCGGATGGCTCAATCGGCAATAGTTTCGTCATTGGCAGCGGTGCTGTTGGCATTAAGTTCGACCTTTATTTACACGAAAATGGGTTTGAAAAACTTTCGGCCGTAAGCGTAGTGAGCCTTTTCGATTGCCTTCACGCTTGGTCGTATGATGAAGAATTGGACGAGTTCGACTACTCGGACAGATTCCCAAACGCGGAGGTTGCAGCCGCGACAGATACGCCGCAGCCGACAATATATGTCACATCGGCAATCTTCGCACAACTGACGGCAGCGCAAAAAGCAATTGCAGGAGACAAGGGATGGAAAGTGCAGGCTCATCTATAATCATTTATTATTAACCTTTTAACAATCAAACACTATGGAAGTATTGATTTTATCGGCACGTAGCGTTGAACTTGTGCCAACCGCGCCAGACGGCATCATCACATCGTACACCGACGACAAGCCGATTACAAGTTACGTTGGTGCGACCGCCGTTGTCACACAGCGCAAGAACATCGGTCTTTACCGCGAGATTACAGCCGAGCAGCACGCAGCCTATGCAGCCGCTCGCGATGCGGCATTGGCAGAAATTTCCGAAGGCGATGAAAATCCCTGATTTGATTGTAAAGATGGCAGAGGGTGTGGGGCGAGATAAGTTGCTCCATGCCCTTGTCTCGGCCATCCTCGCATTGGCGGTCAAGGTGCTGCTGATGGTGTGCTGCGTGCCGTATGCGTGGGCTGCGGCATTGGCCATAATCATCACAATAGCCGTCGGCATCTGGAAAGAGACGCAGGACAAGACCTTCGACTGGAAAGACCTTGCGGCCGATGTCGTGGGGGCGATTGTGGGGGGCGTGTGAATTGGCGACAAATCCGTCACAGAGTAAACATTTGGAAATACTTTAACTTTATTTATTAACTATAACTTTATTATTCTATGGAAGACTGGAAAGAACGTCTCATCATCGAGAGCAAGGACTTGCAAGAGAAACTGCATCGTCTGATAGACTTCATCAACTCGGAAAAATACTATGAGTTGAGCGATGGCCACAAGAAAGTGTTGAACAACCAGAAAATTGCGATGGAAGCCTACCTGCGGTGCCTCTGCCAACGTCTTTATGCCGACGTGGATGCTCCCAATTCCGTCGTCGATATGACCTGGCTCACGCTGATGACAACTTTCATGCAGCCGTGGACTAATCCTTCATCTGATGCGTTCAAATCTACTGGTGTGGATAGGACGCAGAATGTGGAAGTGGGGTAAATCACAAGAAAATAGTTTTGGCCAAACTATATATTTATCAACTTTTATTATTAACTTTTTAAAACTTTCATCAAATGGAAGAGAAAATTAATCTTCTTACTTTGCCGCAAGGCGGTACTGATTCAGCCACTGCAATGGCAATGATGAACAACAATCCGTGGATGTATTTGGTAATGCTGGCGTTGTTCGGCGGCGGCGGTTTCGGGTTCGGCGGACGTGGCGCGGGTGTAAATGGTGCTCTCGACATCGAGACGCAGAACAAGCTGTCAGCACTGGCTACGCAGATCAACACGAACCAGAACAATGACTGGGCGCGCGAGGCCATTCAGGGCAACACGTTCGCAATCTCTCAACTGAGCCAGTCGCTCGGCGTGAACTACAACGCATTGCAGGGAGCAATCTTCGGCGTTCAGTCGGCAATCAGTCAGTTGGGCGCACAGAACGGCATGGGCTTCGCTGGCGTTACCAATGCAATCAACCTCGGCAACCTGAATCTCGTACAGCAGTTGAAGGATTGCTGCTGCGGCCTCAAGACACAGGTTCTTGAGCAGGGCTATCAAGGACAGATTCGCACCACCCAGCAGACAGACGAGCTGAAGGATTCACAGCGTATTGAGAACGGTCTTACTCGTGCCGAGATCGCATCGTTCCGCCAGGCATGGGAGAACTCTCGCTATCAGGATGTCGTAGCAGAGAAGACCCGCCTTCAGACCGAGCTTGATTTGCTCCGCACGCAGCAGGGCACAACGGCCGCAATCGCTCCGCTTATGACCAAGATACAGCAGATGGATTACCAGATGCAACAGTATTTTGGCATTAAGACGACTGCAAGCCAGGCAGGATAACAAATAAGTTTAACAAGGTTGTGGCCGATGGACTTGTGCCGTTAGCCACAACCTACCTAACATTAACGACTATGAATGTAACTTTTTCTAAAAAAAATGACAAGTGGGTCGGTACTGTAGCCGTTAGCGGGCCATTCAATATCCACATGGCGAATGAAGGGTATTATGTCGGTGTCGCTGTTTCTACCCAAAGTGAACCTACAGAATTTGCTGAAGTATTCTCCTTCAAGCCGACGCAGCCGGTCATTGACGATGATTACAACGGGTATGTCTTCCCCAAAACTGTTAAAGTGGAATGTTTCGGCCGCGTTTTAGGAGAAAACCCTCCAACTTGCACGATAACTGTAGCACCTACGGTCATTGCAGACGATACAGGGGAGGAAGAAGATGTGCCCGAAGACGAAGACGATGACGATGCTAACTTGTAATGAATAAATGCCTATGTACCAGATAAAGAACTTGCAGAAAGGCGGCATTGTCTATGCGCTTGTCAAGGATGAAGAACTGAAATTCCTCGAAGGTGTGGCCGTGTCTGTCGGTGCAGTACGTGCCGAAATGCCGAATATTCAGGCAGGTACATTCCCGACCAATATGACAGCGCGGAACGTGCTTGATTTTACCTTCAACTTCGACGGCAAGACGTACACCGAAACTATTGGTGAAGGCGATTGCGTATTTCAGACCAAACAATTGGGCGGCATTGCGCTTGTTGCCACAGATAAGGACTCCATCCTGCTTGAACTGCGTTCATCGCTTAAAGATGCCGAGAACTATCTGAAAGGGACAGAGACGGAGATTCCGAGACAGGAGAAGCGCAAGAAGCAGTGTGAGGAGCTGATTGCTACGCTCGATACGGCCTTTGCCGAGAAACAGGCACTCGACGCGCGCATACAGAAGCTCGAAGAGGGTGCTTTGGAAACCAATTCTCTTCTTAAACAGGTGTTGAAAAAATTGGATAAATAACGGGATAATGAAGGACAAGTTTTTAGTAATCTACAACTACATCATCAATAGTGAGGACGAGGAAAAGATGCACGTACTCGGTAAACTCGCAAAGGAGATGATGATGCGCACCATTGAGAGCAATCCGTCGCTGGCCAAAGAGTATATCGAGCGTCTGGAATCGGTCAAGTGGTGCAACTACCTTACCGACAAGGAGGCAGAGACTATCACGGCGAAGATGCAGCCATCGCCACTTTGGTCGCGCAGCACCTGGAACGAGGCAATGGACAAACTGGGTTGGCCGACTTGCAACGAGCCGCACTACAATGACAACGCGCTCTACGTCACCATGTCAATGATCACCAGCGACAGCGGCGACACGCTCACCAAATACGCAGGCATCAACACAAAAGAAAAGATGCTCGAAGTGGTCTATCACTTGGCCCTCGACAAGCTGAAAGACAAGGACAAGGTGTTTAATGTGAGAGAGTATTTCAAGGTCTAAAACATGAAGGAGCAACTTATATAGCTGCTCCTTTTTGTGTAACATCAGTTGTACTACCATTCTTCCACACCTCTTTCCTATACCATTCCAATAACTTGATGCACAACTCTCTGCCAGTGATGCGCAGTTCCGTACACATCTTCATCTGTTCCGCTGTAAGCGAAAAACGTATCTGCGTGCCTGCAACATATTCGTGTTCAAGCAATGCTCGGACTCCCGATGTAGTGAGGCATCCCCACTCAACCCGCATGCTTGGCAATGTGGCTATAACTTCCGTTTTTGAGTGTCCGGCTGCTATCAACTCTTTCGCTGTTGACAATAACTCACGATAACTTGTAGGATGCTCCGCAGCCCACATCTGCGCCTCTCGTCCAGGCCTGTACTTTATTCCATTCGGTTTCATAATTCGATATTTTTTGATTTTTCTTGATTTTTCAATATCTCCGCCCCGGTTTTCAGGTTGATACGTTTGGATGGGATTTTGGGCATTGCGACCGTGTACGTTCGTACCCTCACCGCGAACGTGCCGCCACAACAACCCACATTTCGATGGCTACCACCACGCGCATATTCCCCTCTTAATTCCACGCGCCAAAGGTAACCCATTGATTGCCAATGCAGATTGCCGCGAAAACCCACATCGGGTAACAAACGGAACGCAGAACGCAAGGCAATGCGATGCGTGTTGCCCATGTGGGAGGGGGTGGTGTCATGGCAATGTGTGCCGTCCCTCTGGGGTGGATAGGTACTACATACTCTTCATCCACACACACCTCAAAATCTTTTGTACGGCCGTATTGCCGTCTCTTTTCGCGTCTGTTCGCACTTTCCTTGCTTTGAGTACATTTCCTCATTGGGCATCGGTTTCATTCAACTACGCGCATTTTTGCCGTGCTATATATATAATAGACATATATTTATATATGGATATTATATTACAAAATGTATTCCAAAGTTCAATGATATTTATTAAACTAAATGATATACAACAACTTACGAAATGCAAATTTGTATAATCATTGCATAATATACATATATGCAAAGTTTATGCAGTTTATTGGCGTAGTTTGTTCTGCTCCTTCACTTCATATTCGATAGTGATAGATGAAATGGATTCGTCGGCCTCCAAATGGGTTAAGAGAGCCACGCGGAATGCCTTGAACGGAGTGCCGTATCTGAACGCGAGGCGTGAGCCACGAGCGGAGGCGAGTATGACCCAGTTCTGCATCTTGTTGTCAGATGAACCAAAGAGGACAATATCGACGTGGGAGCGCGAGAACTGGCCTTGGACATTGATTGTCCGTATAGTCTTTAGTGCTGTGCTGTCGCCTAATTTGATTGGTCGAGTAAGGATGAATCCATCTGATGGGACATAGGCATCTTCATTGGAATCGTCCGCAAAATCCACAAGGAGATGCGAGCCATCGGGTGCCTGTGTGACGGCCTCACATTGCGGATAAGAGTTTACTGCATTGAGAATGCGCTGGTGCATTGAAGTCCACATCTTGCTGTCAAGACTATAGACAAATGATGTCGGGTAATCTGGATTACCTACAATGATGCGCTGGTGGCGGTAGTCGTAGAGATATACGGCATTGGCGATAAATGTCCGCTCGAAGTCTGGAGGAAATGCGTTGGTGGCGTTGATGTCCTCCCGTTCATCAGCGATAGAAGACACACGGCCGATGATGCCGTCGAAGAGCCATTGGAGCGCGTCCGGCTGGCTATTGGCTGCGATGCGGATGCTCCACTGCGAAGTTGCATCATGGAACGCTTGCGAAATATACTCTGAACGCGAGCCTTGAATCAGCATCAGACCGCGCAATGCCGAGAACAGCACGGCATCATCGAGTTGCAGGACATTCTCGCTGTCACCATTCATGAGGATGTCGCGCGACACTACGTGAGAAGATGCCCATCCGCCCGACTGGCTGACGGAGAGGGCGAAAATGCCGTCCGACGAGAACGCATACATCGGGTGCTGTCCGGACTGGCCTTCCGACAATGCGGCGGTGTTTGGGCAAAGTGCGTATATCTCGCCGTTGCCGACATATTCGATGTTGGCTGCCTTGAATAAAAACGGATTGTTTATTTCGGATGTGCGGATTTCGTTTGTGAGGCGCTTCACGACAGATACCGATTTCGCCGCTTCAACATCGTCCAAAGATGTATAATCCGTTCGCAAACCTTGAACATCTTGCTCTTCGGTGTTGCAATAGGACATGTTCAGCAATTCGTAAGCGGATGCGTCATATCTGTATAATAACACGACACCCCGATAAAGGCGATAAAGCTCAAATGTCTCGACATCGGGTTCATTGTAAGCAATCCATGTAGGTGGACTAACCCGCCTTGTACCAGTATCCCTGTACACAATGCAGGAGCCGTTGCTCATTGTTATTGCCAGAAGCCATTCAGCTTCTCCGTCTTCCCTTTCGGCCATTACGGATAAACTTCCATTAGCCTGATACCGTTTCGTTATGTCGGCAATGTTCAGGCGCGAGTTATAGACACGCGAAACGTTGAATCTAATGTCTGCCTCGACATCATAGGGGAAAGATACGGCTTCGCCAGCCGATAGGGAGGCAAGCGTGTCTTCGTCAATGTCAATGGTCAAGTCCTCACCATAAAAGTTCAGGCTCTGCGGCTTAATGGACTTAACAAGATAGAAGGTGCTTGTCGCCTTGAACTCTTTCCACATTTCGCTGTCGGTGCGATATACCGGGTCAACATGGAAAAGGTTGCACCAAGGGCTGCATAGCCTATATTTATTGGTGTACAAATCAGGTTGGCCGTCAGAGCTTCCAGTTATCTTCGCCGCCAAATTATATTCGTGCGGACCAAATTCAGCATAAACATCGTAATGCAGAAGCGGAGAACCTCCATTCACGCTTTCAACTTCGCCAGAAACCACGTCAATGCCTTTATGGGTAAGGAATGATTCATTGCCTCGACTTTCACCTTCGGACATGAACGGGGTAGTTGTAGGCCAAACCGGCTTGCCGACAAGATCACTGGGATTGTCGTCGTAGGTTATAAGGTAGTCTCCTATCTTGTCGGCATCCTGCTTGTATGTATAGATAGGGTTGGAAACAAAGATGTCGATGCTTTCGATGAAATCTGTCCAGTCGGAAAACTGCCAATCTTCCAGCATCCGCAATTTCAAATAGCCGAAAAAACCGTGTGCATTCAGCCAGACATTGCGGGGACTCTTCGATCGGTATTGTGCGGTGATTAGAGGATTGTTGCGAAGCCTTCCGTTGATAAGTACGGGCGCACTGGCCTGATAGATGCTCCCATCCTTCAAGCGAAGGGCATACACGACAAAGAACGGTTGGGAGAAACCGCCGAGCTGATTGATGTTCGCCACGAACTTGTTGCATTCCGCATTTACGGCCTGTACGGCAGCAGCCTCGTTGGATGAAATGAGGCCTTGCTCGTTCGGCTCGAATTGGCTCATCGTGTCGAGGTCCTGCGAAAAGACGGCATCTTGTGCCGTGGCAGCATTGCCGTTGAGCGACCCGAGATATGGGTCGATAGCTCCGACTTTCAGACGGGTAGGATTGGCAGTATAGTTGCCGTTCTCGAAGTCCTTATATGTGTTATTGCTGTAATAGTGCCCTTCCAGATAAAACTGCAATTTCGGGAATGGGATTTTATGCCCCAGATATTTGTATATATTGTTTTTTTCGTCCAAAGTGTACCAGTGATTCGCCTCGCCGTTGTGGAATAGAATAAGGTTCTTCATAGAAAGAATCTTTGCATCGGTCATTCCATCGACTTCGGGGAAACTCCTATTATAGAAGAAAGTTGCGGGAAATTCAGTTGCATCGACTTCATCCAAACCTGAATATTGCACCGTTACTCCATCAATCTGTGAAGAATATTCAATCTTACCGACCAATACCTGCTCTTCGGGATAATTGGCAGAATCGGATTCATCCTGCTGTTCCAGCGACTTGTCTATCCATATTTCAATCTGCCCACTTTCCGAGCCTGCGGGGATTCTGGCAGTGCCTGTCACCTCGCCCGTCGTCATTTGCTCCGTCACTGTATAGCCGGAATACGCTTGCTTTTCCCCTGTGTCTTTGAGGAATATGTATTGTGCCGTATAATGGATTAAGTTTTCATCTTCGGAATCTCTTTCCGCCGACAAAACGTATTCGTCCTTATAATAGTCCAGTATCTCCGTTGCCGTCTCGTCGCCGCCGCTATAGACTGTCATCATCACGGCTCTGTCGTAATACCTGCCAGATCTATCCATTACGCCTGTTGGGATAGCATCGAATTGCGCTGCCACGCCATAACTGCCTATGCCTTGACCGCACACATACGTGTAGATATGCCCAATTACTGACACCTTAATGACAAAATGATATAGCCCCACGCCATGATTCAGCAATATATAATCGTTGCCATCGTAAACTTTCTCGCCATTGAAATATGTCTCGATGATGGTTTTATCCGCCTGGATACTTTCTTCCGACGGATTTGCGATTGTTATGCTCGGAATAACCCTAATCCTATGTTTCTCATCCAATAGACCCGGACTGCGCTTTATGCTATCATTCACGTTCAGACTACTTCCGTTCCATTCCCATTCATCATTATTGACGTTGTGGACAAGGTATTCAAATCGTAGTGCCGAAGTAATGTTAATCTGACATTGGATGGCTAATATGTCCGCGTAGAATGACCCGTCGGCGCGCCTTACAATATAGTTGGCGAAATTGTGGCCGACGTGCTTATACACGACGGTATCCGTGCCGTAGTCTTTAATGACCTTCGGCCGCTGATGCACGGCATTGCGCAGCACACCACCATCTGCTACAACATTCAGTGCAGCGGAGAGCGAGCCGTCCTCGCAGTTGAAATCGTCGGGGGTGGTGGAAATTCCCGACAGCGGTATGTTCTTGATTTTCTTTGTCATTTCTTCTGCATGATGTTATAAAGGTTATTGGCTCCGGCCTGCGGATTGATGGCTCCGGCTATTGCGGCTTCGCTTGCCTGCTGCGGAATGGCCGACGGGAGCGGCTGCTGGCCTTGCGCTTGTGCTGCTGCAGCCTGTGCCTCAATGTCACGACGCAGACGCCAGTCGAACGGCAGCGTGGTGTTGCGCAGATAGATGTCGCGGTCAATGAGACCCATCTGGAGGAACAGGTCGAGCTTGCCGTTGATGTGGTCGCGGTAAGATGCTGACGACGGAGATTCGTTGACGCGGACAAAGAAATCCATGCTTCGTGCGTCCTTTGCATCGGCCAATGTCAACTTGTCAAATCCCTGTTCCGCGCAGATGTCCAGAATCTTGTCCTCCGGGTAGCATTGCTGGATGCAGCGCACCTGCTTGCGCACAAGTTCCTTTGTCCATCCGCTGAATGTGTTGAGCAGTGGCAATAGCGAGGTTGTTCCCTGCTCGACCTGCTGCGAATAGAGCGTGCCGCTCTGACCCGCGAATGATGAACGGCCTTGCAGCGGCCCCTGAATGCCGATAATCTGCTGAATCCAGTCCATCTTGGTAGCGATGCGCTGCGAAAGGCCGATGTTGGTGTTGTTGGCCGAAACCTGTTCCGGCTTCGGGAAACCGGCTTTAGCCTTGTATGGTATGACGGCATCTGGTTGCGCCCACGCCCTGCCCATTCGTTCAAGAGTCCATCCGTGTTCTTCGTCCACCTGTTCGCTCGGTACGAGCAATGCTCCCTTGGCTGAATGTCGCATAATCCAGTCATACATCGTGTCCATACGGTTGATGTCCTTCTGGAGGTCTAAAACATCTTCAATCACACTGCGCGCGTCGCCGCCCAACATCGGGTAAAAACGGAAAACGTATGGATGGCTGCGGTGCGCATAAGGCGATTCCCCTTCATCAATGACTTCGCCGGACGGCGCGACGAAACGGTAGTACCAATAATCCTCGTAGTAGTAGGTGGTCTTGATGAGCTTGCATGACGGCGGCATCGGCTCACCCTCGTACTTCTTTTTCCCGCTTGCTATGTTGATGGCCAATGTGATTTCATCTTCACTGACACCGACTTCGCGCGCCTGCTGTATGCGTCGCTCGTTCTCCGCGTCAATCTCTGCCTTCTCATCTTCGCCAATGGTATAGCCGTCGGCCGTAAGATAGTCGATGCAATAGTAGCCGTCGCGATGTTCCAATGTCCAAATCTCATAGACGCGGCAAAGTCCTGGTTCTGGGAAAAGGAAGTCTGACGTGTCTTTAATCTGTCCGAAGTCCCGATAAGTGTTCAGGAGGTCGCTACGATGTGCACACTCTCCATATATGCGTGCGATGCGTGCGCGGTCTGCCTTACCATGTGCGAAACTCGACATCACCTGCTCGCGTGTCAAGTCGTGAATCTCGCCTACCATCGTAACATCATTGCCGCGCGGGTCTTTGGCGTTGGGGTCAATGATGAAATGGGGAAAATCGACGAAATCAGTCCAAACGTCATAGACACCTTCCTTGATGCCAATGCCTACCTTTGCGACAAAACAAGGTGCGATAAGTCCGTTTTCAAGAACGGCCGCATTGAGTTCCTTCTGCGAATTGATGTCCCAGTCATATTGCAGCAGCACGGAAAGAATATCGGCCAGCACCTGCCTTGCTCCACCACGGGCTGCACAAGTGGCCTCAATGTCCTGCTTGACATAACAACCCACGTAGTTGCGGATAAAGATTTTCAGGAAATTGTTCACGACCGCATATTTCCCTTGGCTGTCGAGCAGTTCCTTCTCGGTCATCGTCACGCCATTGACTTTCACCGAATCGCTCCACTGATCACCAGCCACGAAACGCTTGCATCGGAAATACTTCTCTCGCAGTGTGTTGCTCGCGTTGTAACAGTTCATAAATGCCTGCAACACATTTTGGGCGACATCCTTGCCGCCAACCTTCTGCCTGCTGGATAATATATCTTCCCAGTTGTTCATAACTTCACAAAGTTTTAATCATTATATCCTTTCGCTCCGTTGCGCGCCCATCGTCGGCCACCAGCCACACCACGGTTGTAATATGCCCGCACATATCGGCGTGCTTCCTCGTCTGACAAGTCGGGATGATCGCGCTTGACGGTATCGGCCACATATTTGAGCATGGCAGCTGTGAGCGAAATGTTATCCAGATGTGTGTAGCCATTGGCAGCGAACGACGGTTTGCCGCTTTTTTCGTTGACCACCTCATCATACTCGAACTTCGCACCCTTCGGCTTAACTTTACCCTCATCAATCAGATTGCCCACATAATCAAGGCCATATTCAGCATAACCAGTATTGGGCTTCGTCTCGGAGGACAGCCAGCGGTCGGCTTGGTCGTCCGGCACCTTCTCGCCGCGTTGCTTGAACTCGTTATGCTCGCGTATGCGTGCGTCGGTGAAACCCTCGCGGTCGAGCGCACGGCGCAGGGTCTTCGGGTCGATGCCATAGGCTCCCGCCACGCTGTCGGTCACTTCTGCCATACGCGGGTAGTTCTGCCAAAACTGACCGCGTGCCTCGTCGGTATTGCCACCGATATATTCCTTGTTGCCCATGGAAAGGATTTTTTCCCAGTCTGCCATAATATTGTTTTGTCTAAATTGTTATTTACCATGTGGGGACTATCCTTGCCTCTCCGCTGACCGATGCACGATGATTCTCTTTGGCCAATGTTGCTTCATCGGCCTGTATCTTGGCCTGCCAGAACTCGGCAAAGGACGGACAAGTGAGGTTCGCCCACTCAAAAAGCACTCGCGCCACAATGTAGTCATGCACCGTGCGTAGAATGTTCATCACCGACGTATCGCTGAACGTGTCCGGCACGCGCAGCTCGATTGCATATTCGATTTGCTGTTCCGCTCCGTCATCCATGCTTCGGTCGCCGGTAGTCCTGTGTTTGGCCAGAAAGTGCATAATACTTTCGCACTCGCTTACGGCCGATGCCATCGTGCGCTTGACAAGCGGTTTCCAATCTTCTTCGCCGATTTCCTGGAACGACACGAAAGAGGCTACCGGCTTGTTCTCCTCACGCGCCTGTCTCTGTGCAGCCTGACCCTGCGCTGCTGCAAACCGTGTGATGTCGTCCATCAGCTCCGATTCAAGGAACATCAGGAACACGCGGATTTTGCCCGCGTAGTATGGCGCGCGGTTGGCCTCGCGGTAGTCCTGCAAGGTGTTCCACTCCCGCTGAATAGAGCCGCCAATGTTGCGGCCGTCGTCGTCCAGAATAACGTATCTCATTGTTTCTTAGAATTGAAAAACTGGTTTTCTGCTGCCTGTTCCCGACTGGTAGCCATAGGCTCCATTGACATTCATATGCTGCTGTACGAGGTCTTCATCGGCCGAAGGAATTTCTGTCTGCTCCCGCTTCTTCGGTTTGGCCCCTTCATCTTCCTGCCCATTTTGCTGCTTGCGCAGTATCTTCCGCACCCGCTCCTTGGCAGAACTGTCGTTTGCATCCCTGTCATTGGCATATAGATAGCCAAAAATCAAATTCCATGCGTCATTGCCGCTTGCGTCGTCGTTGATGTCTGGGTGTAGCGAAATGCCCGTCTCGGCCGAATATGTTTCGATGAAATCTTTCGGGATCAAATTTATTAGCTGGCCTTTCAATGCTGAGCTGTTCAGTTTAGCGGAACTTATCTTTAAGTTCTCGTCGTTGCCGATGTCCAGGTTAATAAGATTGTCTGATGAACCACTCTTTTTTGTTGCTGCACGGATGTTCGCGATGTTCAATTGAGCCTTTCTGTTAGCTTCTGCTATATTTTTCCGTGTCTGTTGTTCGTTGGCCTTGTTCTGCATTTCGTCTGCGTGATGCCGCTCTTTCTGGTCAAAGTTCATCTTGAACTTGAAATTATCGTTGGCCAATGCTTCGCGTTTGAGCTTCAACGCTTCTGCGGCCTGTGCGGCCGTCAACTTGCCCTCAGCACGCGCCTTGCGCAATGCCTGAATGGACTTCTGCAATTCTATTGCCTTTGCGTTGTCCTGTTCACGCAACTTGCGTTGCTGCTCCTGCTCTTCTTTGACAGCCTTACTTGTTCCGTTCCATTTCACACTGCGGCCGTCCTTGGACATGGACGCACCAAGGTTGCCGAGCGCACCGGCCAAATCAATGGCGGCTGTTGCGGAGCGTTCGATACGTTCGCGTCTTTCGCGTCTGGCCTTTTCCTCTGGAGTTTCGTGCTTGTAGTATTTCAAAAGGTCTTCAAACGACTTGATCTGCTCGCCATAAATCTTGTCACGCTCCGCCAACGCATCATCAAGTGCATTTGTTGGCTGCTCGGTTGGCTGCTCGGGCTGATTGTCGTTGGCCGGAACATTCTGTTGTGCATTGACCGCTTGACGGCCATTCTCGATGCTCTCCAAAGTCTTACCTTGATAGGCATTCGGATATTGCACGTTCTGCGGCTTCATCCGCTCTTCTGCCTGCGGTTCTTCCACTTCGGGCTGGCTCTGTGAAGATGCGCCCTGCTCTCCGCGCAAATCAATGCCGGAAAGTCCTTGTTCTTCCTGCTGGGTCGGCTGCTGGGGTAGCCGTGCCAGCTTGCCTTGTGTAAACAGATATTTTGCATTAAAAAGACCCATACGCATATTGTTTAGTTAGTTAAACAATTTGCTCCAGTCTATTCCTTGATTGGAGCTTCCTGGTTTATTGACAGATGCCTTTGCCGCGATGCTTGCTGCGTTTTGAACACCTTCGACCGCAGTATCTACAGCCTGATTCTGGGCTTCTGCTCTGCTGGCATTGAGTTGGATTTGTCCTTTGTCAAATTCGTTGTTGGCTTTGCGGTAGCTGCTTTCAACCGCATCGCGGCTCTTCCCTGCATTGGCCGCAATACCCTGAACGAGACCTGTGTAAGCCTCGTTGTTCGCCTCTTTCTGCGCGGCCTGCGCTGCATTGCTCGCACCTGTGACCGATGCCACGCCAGCAGCTGCCTTGGATGATTGGATTAGATTCTTTCTCGCCTGTTCGAGCGCACTTCGATTCTCGACACGCTCCAACGGGTCTTCGTAATATCTGCGCTGATACCATGCGGCATTTTCTCCGCGTTCCTTATCAAGCATGTGTTGCTGCTCTTTCGCCAACTTGCGTGCGTTTGCGGTCTTTTTAATTCCTCCCGCAATTCCCGCCGCAGCAGATACGGCAGCAGCCGCGATCATTCCCCACATAATTGAAAAATAATTAAATAAATATTCATTATGCGCAAAAATATACATATATCTTTGCATTTGACGAATATTTGTTTAATATATGCTACCTCCCTTGCCGCCGGAATTATCATTGTTCGTCAATATAGACGGGCATAACGTGTTACCTAATAATATACCACCGCATATTATCCTGGAACACTTGCTATTGCCCGACAACAATCTGAACGATTATACACGAAATAAACTGAATGAGATTATGGCCAAAATTCCAAATTTCGCTGAAGACAAAATCAACTCTATGACAATAGGCGATTTCAGAACCTTTGTCAAGGATATGGTGCGCGGGCAGCAGGACAATATTGTTGATTCTCTGCTTCGCCTGCGCGAGGACGGACACGAACAACAATATCAGAATGCCATGCTTGGTTGGGCGCGATTCGCTTACGGCACAGAACAAAAAATTGACGTTGATATGGAAATCAAGGAAAAGAGAACCTATGAGAACGTCCTTGCATCGGAATATGGATTCAGTGAAATGCTTGATGCGGAGTTTGAGCCGGTGGAGTCGCGAGACAAAAAAAAGACGCGCGCCCTCCTTGCCGAGAACGCGCCGGAATTAAGCACCGAGTTTGAAGGTGTAAAGCCAGAACCCGTGCCTATC
>CALFIU010000166.1 GCA_937877455.1 uncultured Bacteroidales bacterium | reverse complement strand
GAGGACGAGCAATACGAGGAAGCGAAGCATAATGTTCAAGGCGACGGTTAATGGAGAGATGACCAGTGATTTTTTCGGTTTCAAGTTGCCTGTCAATGCCGTTTATCTTCCGCCAACGACTTGTACAAGCACTTTTGAAAGCCTGAATAATAGTTCCTAACTTTATGTCCATATCTTCTTCAATAAAAATAACTCCGTGAAAATGATCTGGCATGACCACACTGCATATTGTTTTTACCTTGCGATTATATTTGGCTTGTAATTCAGATGTTTTGTTCCATTGTTCAACTATAGCTTTTCCTGTTTCTGAGAGAATCACTCCTGGATTTTTTGCATCCATATTGAGTTCTCCAAGTATGTGGTCGCGATTTTGCACAACGAGGGTTATCATATAGATACCACGAGCCTTGTAATCGTGCCATTTGGGATGTGGGCGGTATGATGTGTTTTTCTGTGCCATTGTTTTTTTCTGTTATGTCCGCTGACGTTAACGTCAGCGCGGCTTGACAGCCGCAAGGCAAATATACGATATACCCACGATATATACAAAAATCCCGCGCAGTTTTTACAGGAAAAACCGCGCGGGATTTTGTATAGTACTGAGAGTGTTTTTATTCTTTATTTGCAATACGCTCCGCAATTTCGTCAGAGGAAATCACCCTATCATAAATTTTAAACTTAGCATATTTGTAACCAGAATCATTATCGACCCATTTCCATGCTTGATTTCCACCTAAGCAAATGTATGTTAATTGACTATAACCTTCGGTTAAGAATCCTGTTGCATTTTTACCATCAGTTCCATCGTATGTCCATGCATTTACTACGGTTTTGTCAACTATAAATTCAGCATGAGTATCTGTTATTGTTACAGTTACTAAATGCCATTCATTGTCATTTAAGTATTCAATATTTTCAAGATTGGTCCCCTTATCATTTGTAGCACCATCAAAATCAATCCATCCAGCGCAATTAGTTTGCAATAATCCTCTACCTTGTATAATGAACATAGGCATTGTATTTTGATTATCTATAGGTGCTGCACCATATGCGGAGAAAAGTGGAGCATACATAGCGGCTTTTCCATTGCCATTTACCCAAAATGAAATTGTCATTGCTTTAGATTCTGAACAATTGGGAATCGTTCCTTCTGGCATTAAGAAGTAACTTGTTCTTTGTGCAGAACCATCGTTTTCGAATACTATGCCGAATGTTTCGTCGGTAACAAATTTTCCTCTACCAACAATTTTACCATTCCAACCGTCAGCCATTTCTAATGTAACATCTAAAGAAGCTGAGAAATCCTTGTATGTTACTTTGATGATAATATCATCAGTCATTGTGGTGGGTTCTGTGATTTCTATAGTATAATCCTCCGCTGAAATTGGAATATCTGCTATACTGGTTGTACCAATTACCGCTTTAATAAATGATGTTGCATCAATATCGTCTTTTGTCGGCGGTGTTGTTGTCCCGGGAGCATAATAATATGTAGTTGAAGCTGCTTCAATTTTTATCGAAGTAATAGCAGGCGTAACCGTTACTGTAAAGCTTGTAGTAATTGTGATTTCTTGAGCACCTGATTTGGTTGGATATGAAGCATAAATAGTTTTTGTACCAGGTTCTGTAAATTCATCAGAAGTAAAGAATGAAAGTTTGGATGCTTCACAATTCATCACAGCTCCGTTTTTATAAAGAATTTGTGCTGTAGAAGTTTTTTTGTCGAAAATATATTTTTTTACGATTTGATCAATTGTTTTGTCTGCAATGTTTTCTTCACTTAATACTTGCATTACTTCTGTGTAATTACCAATATTTAGCGATCCTACTGCACCAAGTTCGTCGATTTTCCAACGTGGATCGATTTTTGCTTCGTCGGTAAAAATTACTTCATTACTCCATTCTGGTGTTTCATTAGCAGTTGTAGATGCTTTATATACAACCAAATGACCTTTTTCGGTGATAAGGAAAAAACGTACAGCTTGATTAGATACGCCTTCTTGTTTTATAAAGAATTTTTTGGTTAGTGTTTCACCTGCCCAAGTTTTGATTGTATATTGAATGTTGAGTGTATCTCCAGCACGTCCAACGAAAACTTCACAATCAGCACCTTCCATTTGTTCTGAGAATTTTTTATCCTCTGCCTCTGAAGCATCATAATTAGCATTCAAACGTGCTTTTTGCTCTTTCCCGCTATCATTCTCGGTGTTCCATCCTTTTCCGTTTTCATTACCCCATGCCCAATTCTTGAAATTGTCGGCACGTAATACAACATATTCAGCATATCCAGCTCCAGCGGGATATGTACTACCATTGTCAAAACTGTGTTCTACATCGTTAGTTATTACCAAACCAAAATTGTGGTATGAATTGACTCCTGAAGTAAAATTTTTAAATTTTATCATAAAGGCATCTTCAGAAGCATCTAATGTGTATGATTTGGAAAAAGTTTGCCAAAAAGCACCACCATTTTCGGTGTTACCTACTTGATAAACATCGTCTTGCAATTTTGCTAAAACTGCATTTCTTTGTGCCGCTGCTGCTTCGGCTGCAAGGCGTTCTCTTTCTGCGATGTTTGCTGCTGCCTGTGTTATCTGTTCGTCGAGATCTGCAGGCGAATTAACATCATAAATCTCATTGTCTTGGCAGCCAGTGAATATAGAGCCTAAAGAAGCCGAAATCAACATGGCTGAAAATATATATTTTAACTTATTCATAATATTTTCTTTTTTTTAATCGAGACGTTTTTCAAAAAAACGTCTCGATATTTGTTATTGTATTTTTTATTCAAAACTATATACTGGTCGAATATTAAACGAAGGTGTATTGGGCGTATTTGTATTAGCCGAATTACCTTTTCCAAGATTTGGATTGTCGTTTAGTGTATTCTGATAGTAAGGAATATACTCATGACCAGGTGCATAATTGTCGAAGGAAGTTTTCTGTGCTGTTGTACGATCTATTGGGTTGGTATACAACGGAGTAGATTTTACTACTTGATTGCCGTTGTCGTCGGTACCCATTTCGAAGTAAATAGAAGCATGATCTTTCAATTGATTGAAACGATCTGTGTCGTAGAACCATCCCCAACGAATCAAATCGAAACCGCGACCAAACTCACATCCCAATTCTCTTGGACGTTCAACATTGGCGATATATTCGAAGAATGCGTCGGCTGATGTTGTTGCTGATTTATATTTGCTTGATTCTTCGAGGTCGCAAAGTCCGGCACGATTACGAACTTTGTTTACATAAGAAATAGCTGTTGCATTAGGACCTCCATTGGTTTCGTTAATAGCTTCGGCTGCAAGCAAATATATATCTGCAAGGCGTATAAGGCGTAGGTTGATACCACAACGAAGACCTGTTGTTACTGCTGTAATAATACCGGTACGGGCATTTGTCCATTTTACGATAGGAATACCACCGTAGTTGTTGTTGGTAACGATACCAGATTTTTCTTTGCCGTAATAAACATTACCATAGCCACCTGCTGGATAATCATCTGTCCAATCTGTTTCTGAAGTACCTATTGTCCAATACAAACGAGGATCAAGTTTGCCTTCTGTTGTTTTTTCTGATTTAAACAAATTGTACAACCAGATAGATGCTGAAATATCAGCCCAACCACCAAAACTACCTGCAGCAAAGTTAGATTCGATTGCGTGTCCCTGTGTAGCACTTGAAGAAACGTTTACAGGTGTCCATTCTTCGTCGGTACCTTGTTGTCCATTATCAAGGAACTGAACTTCAAAAATAGATTCGCTGTTGTTTTCGTATGCAGTACCTTCTTGGAAGTTTGCACCATAATTGCTAACGAGGCTATATGTGCCATATTCACCATTGATGATACCTTCGAGATATTTTTGAGCATCAGCAAATTCGTGGTTAAACATCAATGTTTTGGCGAGATAAGCGGCAGCGGCACCACAAGTTGCACGTCCGTTGGTCCATTCACCACCTTCGTCGCGTTTTGGCAACAATGTTACAGCTTCTATGAGGTCTTTCTTTATTTGTTCTATAAGTTCGGCTTGTGTGTTCATACTTACGTATGATTTCTCGATATCGCTGTAAGTTTCATAATCAGTGATAAGAGGTGCACACTGATAATAACCCATAATATTATAATAACCTAAAGCCCTGAAAAACAACGATTGACCGCGCATTCTTTTATGAGCCTCGCTAACGCCTTCCGCTGTAGGAATTTTGTTTATAACGAAATTCGCAACATTGATAGTATAATACCAATCTCTTAAAACCCAGTTGTTCATCTCGTTGGTAGCGGGAGAATTAAGGTCGTCGAAAGGTAAATACCAAACTTGTGAGGAGTTCCATGCCTCATCACCACGACAAACATCGTAATTGTATCCTACACGGCTGTAAGTTCCTTCCATACGGATATGATTGTAACAAGCAATCACAGCCTCTTCCAAGGTTTCCACATCGTTGCCGAAATTCTCTGAGGTCATCTGATTGGTATTTTTAACATCCAACAAATCCTCTGAACATCCTGATAATGTAGCTGCGGCAACCAAAGAAGTCAATATTATATTAAACTTTTTCATATTATTTTCTCTATTTATAATAAAAAATTGTTTATTAGAATGATGCTTTCAAACCGACCATAAACGTTCTCGGAGTCGGGAATGAGCAGAAGTTATAACCAGGAGTAAATGTACCGCCTACGTAATCAACATTATAACCTTTGTATTTGGTAAGTGTTGCAAGGTTTTGTGCGCTGACATACATTCTTACACCAGAAATTATACCGTTGAACCAATCATCTTTGAAATTATAACCAATTTCAACATTTGCAATTTTCCAATAATTAGCATTCTGAATTTTGCGTGAGCTGAAAAGGTCGTTCCAAGCAAGCGATGCAACCGTATTAGTAAGGTATGTACGGGGAACATCAGAAAGATAATTACCCGCATCGTCAAACTGATTTGCATTAAGCAATGCTACATCTTTGTTGCCGTAACCATAGCAACTGTTAAGAGAGTTGTAAATATCATCAGATACTTTGTATTTGAGTGCGCCGAATGTTGAAATGCTCAAATCCCAACCTTTGTACTCAACTCTACCCGAAAGACCGAAGTTGATTCCAGGAAGACCGCTACCGATAATTGTCTGATCCTCGGTGTCAATTCTACCGTCGCCGTTTACATCTTTGTAAAGACAATCACCTACGTTAGCACCTGCCTGATATTCTGCCAAAGCGTAATCTTTGTTAGCGTCCATTCCGGCTTGATCTCCTGCAGCAGAGGCAGCCTCATAACGCGCTTGCATTTGGTCTCTTGCGTATTGATTCCACTGATCAAGTTGATCCTGAGATTTGATAATATCAACATATTCCCAACCGTAATATTGTCCGATTTCTTCACCGACGATGGTTTTGTATGCACCGTCAATCTGAGAATCTTTGCCAGAGCCGAGTGATGTAACTTTGTTTTTCAAAGTAGAAATATTGAATGAAAGATCATATTTTACTTTGTGTTTGTAGTTGTGATAGTTTGCCGACCATTCAAAACCGCTATTTTCCATTGTAGCAGCATTCATGGTAACAGTTGTGTTAGCAACACCTGTTGTGGTAGGAACAGCTACACTATAAAGAAGATTGTCGGATACGTTTTTGTACCATTCAAATGTAAAATCCAATTGTCCGTTAAACATACCCAAATCCAAACCAATTGATGTAGATTTTTTCTTTTCCCATTCAATTTCTGTGTTAACAAAGTTTGATTGTGCAGAACCTAATACTGTATTTCCACCAAAAGAGTAAGTCATATTTTGTCTTACAACTGTCGACATGTATTGATAGTTGCCGATGTTTTCGTTACCAAGAATACCGTAGCTTCCACGGATTTTCAACAAATTAATCAATTTTTCGTCAATAGTGAAGAAAGATTCACGATCCAATCTCCAACCAAGAGAAATAGATGGGAACCAACCCCAGTGATTGTCTGATGAAAGTCTTGAAGAACCATCACGTCTTACAGTAGCACTAAGGAGATAACGTTGATCGAAGTCGTAGTTAACACGACCGATGTAAGATTCAAGTATGTGAATATTTTCAGCTGTGCTTGAGTTGCGCTCTTCTGCGTTTCCTACTTGAAGGAAATATGGCTCTGGGAATGTATTGCCCCAGCCAGAGAGATTGTTGTCGTATTCGTTTTCGTATGTTTGACCTACTACAACATTAAGGTGATGTTTGTCGGCAAAAGTACCTTCGTAATTGATGGTATTTTCAATAAGTGCATCGCTGTAATGACGGTAAACTTCGGTAAGACGTTCGTTATCTTTTGCAAGATAAACACGGTTTGACTGAATCCATGCGCCAATCCAAGTGTGATCCTTTGCATAAGTCTTGCTGTATGAAAGGTTAAGATTGTAAGAAAGTTTATGATTAGCAGATTGCAAACCGAACATATCCAACAAATTAACATTTGCACTTGCCGTTGCAACAAGACGGTCTACTCTGGTATTACGTTCCAATTTGTTGTTAACAAGCAGCGGGTTTGAAGCCGAAATATCACCGTGAATATCATCATAATAAACGCCGTAACCGTAAGCGTCATAATGATAATTATTAGCAGCACCAACTTGCTCGTCAAGAACCCATGTATTATCGTCGTATGCCTTAATAGTAGGCTGCATCAAAAGCGTACCTCTTAAAACGTTCGTTACATCGCCATAAAGACCTTGAACATATTCCGAAGCGTTGGAAATAGCCATATTGTCCTGATCGGAATGAGAATAAACCAAACCTATACGGAATTTGATGAATTTAACATCAAAAGTATTGTTTAATCTGACAGTATAACGTTCATAATTCGGACCTGCACCTTCAAGAGTACCTTTTTGATTATAATAGTCAAGACCGAGGTTATAAGTGTTGTTTTTGCCGCCGCCTGAAATATTTACGTTATGATTCTGACGGAAACCCGTTTTGAAAACCTCATCAAACCAATCCGTATTGGTATCGTCCATAAAAGAGTATGAACCGTCTTCGTTCTTAATATAACCGCCCGGAAGTTTTACTGTGGTTCCCGTTAAAATACTCTGTTCTGCCGACTGACCCAAATATGTGCTGTATTGGTCAGCATCCATTACATCGTATGTATTTTTATTAACTTGGTCAATACCAAAATAACCTGAATAATCAACTCTTGCAGGTTGATCCTTCTTACCATTTTTAGTTGTGATGATAACCACGCCGTTAGCAGCACGCGAACCGTAAATAGCAGCGGCAGAAGCATCTTTCAAGATTTGGATAGAAGCAATGTCGTTTGGTGAGAAGTCGCGGATTGATGTTCCCATTGGCACACCGTCGATAA
>CALFIU010000165.1 GCA_937877455.1 uncultured Bacteroidales bacterium | reverse complement strand
ATTTTCTATAAAATGCTTATAATCAGTTAATTAATGTTTATCGGGAAACTTTAGTCACATAAATAGCTATTTCGTTTGTAACATCATCATTAATGTTACAAACATCGTCAAGCAAGGCTGCCTCGCCATTCCCTAATACTTTTATGTCTATTCCATCACTCCTCTTCGCCATGGTCGGCGAGGATGGATTCCAAATAGAACGCTTTTGTGGTAACAATTTTTGTCGATTGTGGCACGTTGTCGGTAAAGGTTATTTGTGTGTAGCCCTGCTGGCTGATGCCCGTAACAACTTCTTGTTTGCGGAATGTGTTCGAGTCGAGGCTGACGAAGACGTATTTTCTGTTCGCACTCATCACGATTGCCTCATCGGGCACGGCATCGCAAGTCTGGTTGTCGCAATGAATGGCGGCCGAGACAAACATGTTGGGCAACAATGTTTTGCCTTCTGCCGACAAAATGTCGATGTGAACCAAGGCGGATTTTGACTTATCGTCGAGTGTTGCAGTTATGAACGACACTTTGCCTGTAAGCGATTCGCTGTCTGATAGTTGCATAGAAACTTCCTGCCCCACGTGTATGCGTGAGATGTCGGTTTCAAAAACATTGACATCGGCATGGAGCGACTTGTTGTCGTATATTTTCATCAATATTGTTTCGCTGCTGAGGTAGCTGCCCGTACTGATTAAAATCTCGCCCACGATGCCTGCAATTGGTGAGCAAACCGGTGCACTGTTTGAAAACTTGCCTTCCGCAACCTGACTGCTGCTGATGCCGATTTGCTCCAATTGTATGCGCAGACCTTGCTCGGTGGCTGCCGCCATGTCGTATTCCGCCTGAGCCTGCTGTAGGTTCTTCTCAACGCCCGCACCTTGGCTGTGAATCTCTTGCTGACGTTGCAAATCCTGCTTTGCCAAGGCAAGTTGGCGAGTTGCAACCAAATAGTCTTTTTGCAGGGCGACAATTTCGGTATTCTCCACCATGGCAACGGTTTGACCTTGCCGCACAGCCTGACCCTCCTTCACCAAAATGTTTTTTGCAACGCCCGAAACGAGCGACGACACTTCGGCACGGTTTTGAGGCGACAGTTTCAGAGTGCCCGTGACATTGATTGTGCCCGAAAGTTGTCGGCGTTCAATCTCGCCTATCTTTATGCCAACCGTGCTGATTTGCTGGTCGGTAAGTTCCACAATGTTTTCTTGAGCGTCGGCCTCTTCTTGTTCGTCCTCGGCTTGTTTGGGTGCGCCGCTGCATGCTGCGAGGCACAGCGCAAAGATGTAATATATTGCTTTTTTCATAACTATTGTTGTTGACCTTTAATGAAATTCAGTTTGATAATTGCTTGATTGAGAGCATCGGTAGCCTTGGCATTGTCCATTTCGATTTCGAGGGCAGCGTTGAGGTTTTGAATATGCTCGATGTATGATATTTCGCCCAGATTGTACTCGGTGCGCGACAGTTGCCTCATTTCACGGGCTGCGGGCAGACCTTCCGATTTATAGTAAAGGTATGATTCTGTGGCAGTTTCGACGGCAGTGGTCGCTACCGAAAGTTCGGTTTCCGATTTGCGTTGCATAGCTTCGGCGTTCGTCTGAGCTATGTCGAGGTCGATTTTTGTCGCCTTCTTCTGCGATTTTGTCGCACCGAAAAACAATGGCAAGGCAACTCCTACTTCAAAGCCCATCCAGTTGCCTTTTTCGTATCGCGAGCGGTCGACATCGTAAGGGTTGATGCCCGAAATGACAAGCTGGCTGCTGACACCCACAGTCAGTTCTGGTGCAAAGCCTTGCTTAGCCAACCGCAACTCTTGTTCGCTGCGGATACGTTCGTTTTCAGCAAGTTTTCCTTGTGGCGTGGTGGCAAAATTGTAGCTGTCGGCAGAAAGCGAAACGCATTGGAAACTGTCGGTGGCGACAATCTTTTCGTTGGTGTTCATCAACTCTTGCAGCCACGACGATGCGGCGTTTTTTTCGTTTTTAGCCTCACGAAGCCGCATCTGATTTTCCGACTTCATGCGCTTGGCGTTGAGCAGTTCGAGGCGGTTGGCGTTGCCGTTGTTGAAGTGAATCTCCGCCATGTTGACAAACTCGTTGATGACGGAGTCGTTGCTCATAAGCAGAGCCTCGATATTTTGCCACAAGAGCAGTGTGCAGTACGCTTCGCAGACATTGTGTTCGAGTTGCGCTTCAGCAATAAGTCGGCGGCTCTCCTCAACCTGAGTGTTGGCCTTCAGAAGTTTTTTCTTTCGGGCATAGACGGTCGGGAAGTCGAAAGTCTGCGAAAGGGTTATGGCATTGTCGGGACTGCCGCCAGAGGTTGGGTCTTGCGAAAGCGTGAAAGAAGTTTTTCCCGGGTCAAAGGCAGAACTTTCCAGCTGTTTGGAGCGTTGCACCTGAAGTTCAGCCGACTTCAATTCTGCGTTGTTTGCTCGTGCCTGCGACAGACACTCCGAGAGCGATTGCGCATGTGTCAAGCTTATCAGGCTAAAGATGAGCAATGCAGTGAAGCATAGTTTTCTAAACATAATTCGAATTATTTTCCGCAAAGGTATAGAGGATTGTTTGCAACCAAGTTGCAAAAGCGAGTGAAGGCGCATGTTGGGCGGAAGTTGCCTCACCCTAATATAGGGATTGTCCGTTTTTTTGATTTTTAGTATTTTTGCGTATATGGAATGTGCACATGACAAAAACAATTGTGTTCGCATTTCGACTTATGAGACAATAAAAATCGTTGAAGTTCAATGAGCAATAAGAAGTCCATACGATTCTTCAACAACAGAGAGGTGCGTGCCGTGTGGGACGAAGTGAACGGCAAATGGTGGTTCTCAATTGTGGATGTCGTTGGGGCTATCACGGATAGTCCCAACCCGAGAAAATATTGGAGTGTATTGAAAACCAGGCTAAAGAAGGCAGAAAATGAGTTGACTACACGTTGTAGTCAACTGAAGATGACCGCTGCTGATGGTAAGCAATATGCTACCGATTGTTTTGGTCAAGACGATATTATCCAATTGGTAAGGGTGATTCCGAGCAAGAAAACCACAGATTTCCTCGATTGGTTTGTATACAGCGACAACACCATCGATGGGCAAAGCAAGAAAAAAGCCTATACACTTATGGAAAGTGGACTACTCGACGATATGAAACCCGGAACAGTGAAATGTCTGCAACAAATACACGCTTTCTTGTTCGGTGGACTTTATGACTTTGCGGGCAAGATACGCACTAAGACCATATCAAAGGGTAACACCATTTTCTGTCTGGCAGAACACTTGCACCAATATTTGCAAACGGTTGAGGAAATGCCAGACGGCACATTCGATGAGATTGTGGACAAGTATATCGAAATGAATATGGCTCACCCGTTCATGGAGGGCAACGGTCGCAGCACGCGCATCTGGCTCGACCTGATGCTAAAGAAAAGACTCGGTCTCTGTATAGACTGGAGCAAAATAGGTAAACGAGACTACCTCAATGCCATGATAGAAAGCGAAATGAACGGCACCAATATACGAGAGTTACTACATCAAGCCCTGACCGACCGCATCGACGACCGCGAAATGTTTATGAAAGGCATCGATTATTCTTACTACTACGAACAGGAGGATTGAAGCATGGAAAAGAAGAAATACAAGTTTGAGGAGAACCACAAGTTAGTAATGGAGATGTTTTCACAGTTAAGTTGTTGTCTTTCAACCAGAAGTAACTAATTAGTAATACATACGCTAAAATGAACGGGCAAAACAACAAACAGCCACAAGGCGAACAACTATATGGCAAGATTGCAGAACTGATAAAAGGCGCACGCCAGCAAGTGGCAACGCAAGTAAACACAGCCTTGCTGCTCACCTACTGGAACATCGGCAAACTTATTGTTGAAGATGAGCAAAACAACAAGCAGCGCGCCGACTATGGCAACCGAGTATTGAAAGATTTGTCGAAACGTCTTACTAAGGAGTTCGGTAAAGGATTTTCAGTTTCTAACATTCAGTATATGAGGCGGTTCTACTCCACCTATTCAATTCAACAGGCACTGTCTGTTAAATTGAGTTGGAGCCATTATTGCGAGTTGCTGTCTATCACCGACGACAACAAACGTTCGTTCTACGAAAAAGAATCGCTCAATTGCAGCTGGTCGTTCCGCGAGCTAAAACGACAGATAGACTCATCGCTCTACGAGCGCATGCTACTCTCCGACGGACAAGCCAACAAGCAGAAAGTATTGCAGTTGGCGCTTAATGGTAATGAACTGACATCGCCTGCCGACTTCATCAAAGACCCATACGTTTTTGAATTTGTAGGAATTCCCGAAAATAAACCAGATCGGAAGAGCA
>CALFIU010000164.1 GCA_937877455.1 uncultured Bacteroidales bacterium | reverse complement strand
CTGGCAAGGAAGCCGACCCATTGGCGGCAGCCGCAGTGGAACTGCTATTGGGAGTGAAACCACTGCTGCACACCATGACGTTCGACAACGGCAAGGAATTTGCGAAGCATGCATTGATCGCCCATGATCTTGGAATCGACATTTATTTTGCCCACCCATACCATTCGTGGGAAAGGGGGGCGAATGAAAACACCAATGGACTGATAAGGCAGTACTTCCCGAAAGGGACGAACTTTGACGAAATAACAGAGGAACAGGTCGCAAAAGTACAAACTATACTGAACAACAGACCACGGAAAAGATTGGGGTACAAAACGCCTTTAGAGGCCTTTCTGAAGATGTATCCTGATTTTGAAAAAAATGTTGCATTTTTAACTTGAATTCTGCATTTCGGAATTGAGGATTTACAAGAATTTTTATTTTTTTTGCATATAAAAATAAAAAAATGGCAGAGTTATCAGATGAAATGCGTGTTGACAAGTTTTTGTTTAACGTGCGATTGTTCAAAACCCGTTCTATTGCAGCGGAAGCATGTAATAAAGGGCGTATTTTGGTTAATGGTGCGGCGGTTAAACCTTCGCGACAAGTTAATGTTGGAGATGAGATTTCGGTAAAGTGTAATCCTGTTTATAGGCGATACAAAATACTTTCGTTGTTGAAAAGTAGGGTTGGTGCTGCTAAAGTGCCAGATTATATTGTTGAAGTTACGCCAGAAGATGATTTATTTAAATTGAGGGCAATGCAAGATCTTGCGCGTTATTCTTTTGGTGTTCGTGATAGGGGTACTGGGCGACCTACCAAGAAGGATCGACGCGAAATTGATAAATTTTACTCTGATGGTGATGACGATTGGGATTATTTGCCAGATGATGATGTTGAATAAAAAAGAGTGGGAATGCACAAGAACTTGTACATTCCCTGTAAAACAACTAAAAACAAATTATGAATACTAAATTTTATTTCAAACTTTCATGATTTCCGCTTCTTTTGCTGCGGAAATTTTTTCGATTTCGGCTACATATTTATCGGTTAATTTTTGAACCGCTTCTTGCCCTTGTTTACTTTCGTCCTCTGTTATTTCTTTTTTCTCCATCGATTTAATACCGTTGTTTGTATCTTTACGGATGTTTCTTACGGCTACTTTTGCGTTTTCTGAGTCTTGTTTTACTTGTTTAACGAGGTTTTTTCTGCGTTCTTCGGTTAGAGGTGGAACAACTATTCTTAAAACTTGTCCGTCGTTTATGGGGTTGAAGCCGAGATTTGCTTTTTGAATTTCTTTTTCAATTTTGCCGAGGTTTGCTTTGTCCCAAGGTTGTACAACTATTGTTCTTGCATCGGTGGTTCCAACGTTTGCCACTTGATTTATTGGTGATGGTGTTCCATAGTTGTCAACCATTATTCCAGCGAGCATCATTGGGTTGGCGCGTCCTGCGCGAACCTTGGCTAATTCGCTTTCATAGTGCGACACTGCCGATTGCATTTTTTCTTCGGCATCGTCTAAATACATTTGTACGTTATCGTTCATCGTTTTTTTACGTTTTTGTTTTTGCAAACATAGAAAATAAAATTTAAATGCTAAAAAAATGTTGTTTTTTTTCGTTATTTTTTTTCTATGCCGAGTGCTTTTTTCATTTTGTTTAATACTTCATCAATGTTGAATGGTTTTGATACGTAGTCGTCCACTCCTGCGTCTTTACATTTTTGTCTATCGGCAGCCAAAGTAAAGGCTGTTACAGCAATTATTGGTAGATGTCGTGTTGTTCCTGTTTCTTCGTTGCGTATGGCACGTGTTGCTTCGTACCCGTCCATTACTGGCATTTGTATGTCCATAAGTACAAGGTCGTAGTGATTTCTTTTTATTTTGTCAACGCCATCTTGTCCGTTAAAGGCTAAATCTACTGTTTTTACGTGTTTTTCGAGGCTTAGACTCATCACTTTTTGGTTAATGATATTGTCTTCTACAACAAGAACATCTGCTTGTGATAAATCGGTTATTGTTGGTTGGTCTATGTATCCTTCTGATGTTTTTGTGGTTATAACTGTTGGGGCTGTTGTATCTTTTGGCGTTGTTATTTGTGTTGTGTTTTCTTGTGCGTTGAAACAGATGTTGAAATATAAGAATGTTGATTTTTCGTCAAATCTTTTTTTCATACTTCCACCAAGGGTTGATATAAGCTGTTGTGTCATGTTGAGTTCCAGTATGTTGCCATCTTCTGGTATATTGACAGGCGAGTTGGTACTTACATCAAACCTATATTTTATTGGGGTTTCTGGTATTCTTACTCTATTGATATTGATGGTTAGGTAACAAATATCAGATGATGTGTATTTTCCAAAAAAATCGAATACCGACAAGAATACTTGTCTTACTTTTACTGCGTTACCAGTTAGTTTTGGCATATTGGCTGGTATGGTAAGTTTTATTTTTATGTTGTTGTTAAATATGGCTGATGTTTCGTCTATTAGTTTTGGTAGGTCAAATGTTTCTATAGTTGTTTTTATTTGAGGTTGATTTTTTGCGGAACTTTCATCGTCAATGCTTTGTACTATGTTGGTTATGTTTTTTACTGATGCTATTATTGATTCGAATAATGGTCTATTTTTTTCGCTTATATTGTCGTTGAGTATGTTGGCTATGCCCAAAATGTTGTTTAAGGGCGTTCTTATTTGATGAGAAAGGTTTGATATAAATTCTTGTTTGTTTTTTATGTCAATTTCGCGTTTTGATATTTCACGTATATTTTTGTTCTCGTTTTCGCGTATTAAATCTGATATCATTGAGAAACATAGCCATAGTGCAATGCATGTGGCAGCGTATGCGTAAAGAAATTCTTGGTCTATTGATATTTCTTTGTTTATGTAGTAACTATAAAATGTATGTGCAAATTGTATTGTTACGAGTAGTGTTGATAATAGAAACGCTGTTAATTTTTTTTGTACCATTGCGCATATTGCTGGGAATGCTAACGATATTAGTAGTATTATTGTTTGGGGTTTTACTATTATTGGCAAAATTGTAAATAGACACAAGGATATTGAATGTGTGAATTTTCTTATGGATTTTGAGTTATTATTTGACGATGAAAGTATATTAATTGACAAAAACGCGGCTGATGCTATTAATAGTGCAATTGTTGAGATGTATTCGCCACTTGTAAAAATTTTTATCATAGCTATACTTGCACATGCTATGGCTTCAAACAAGTTGTATGCACATAATATTATGGTGTGCTTGTGTTCTATGTTGTCAAGCTTGTTTATTTTTTTAAATCCTATAAGTTGAGAAATATGCATGGTAATTTCTGTCTATTTTTTTGTAAAGATATATAATTTTTGGACAAAAAAAACTAACGCAGTGTTTTTTTAGGCACTGCGTTAAAAAAAGTGGTCAACAGACCGGATATTATGATAAAAGCAATAGGTTTTTGTTAATGGTTTCTTTTGGGAGCGTCAACGTTGTAATGTAGTCCTATGCTTTCGCGGCGACGGCGTGCAGCTTTTATTACAAGGTATGCTGTGTTTATAGCGTTGCGAAGTTCGCAAAGTTCTACAGTTACTTTCGATTTTTTGTATAGTTCTTCGGTTTCATTGTATATTATATAAAGGCGATCGAGTGCGCGTTTCATTCTTAAGTTGCTACGCACAATGCCTACATAGTAGGTCATTAGTTGTTGTAGTTCTTTGAACGACTGTGTTATTAGTATGTTTTCTTCGTTGGTTATTGTTCCATCGTCGTTCCATTCTGGCAACCCTTCTTTGAATTTTATTTGTTCTATAAGTTTTGATGAATGCATTGCAGAACGGTGTGCATATACAAGGGCTTCAAGTAACGAGTTGCTTGCCAATCTATTGGCTCCGTGTAAACCAGTGCAAGAGGTTTCTCCGCCTGCGTAAAGGTTTTTTATTGTTGTTCGTCCATACTCGTCAACACGTATTCCTCCGCAGAGATAGTGGGCTGCTGGTACAACAGGTATTGGAGTTTGGGTTATATCTATGCCTATTGATAAACATTTTTCATAGATATTTGGGAAGTGTTTTTTTAGTTCTTCGTGGTTAGTACCCGTTGCATCGAGATAGACGTATTCGTCTCCTCGTATTTTCATCTCGTTGTCAATGGCTCGTGCTACGATGTCGCGTGGTGCAAGGCATCCTCTTTCATCGTATTTTTCCATAAACGTTTTGCCGTCTTTTGTTTTTAATATTGCGCCGAAGCCTCTCATTGCTTCTGTTATCAAAAACGATGGTCTTTCGCCTGGATGGTAGAGCGATGTTGGGTGAAATTGTACAAATTCCATGTTGTCTATTACACCTTTAGCTCTGTAAACCATTGCAATACCGTCTCCTGTGGCTATTGGTGGATTGGTGGTTACTTGATATATATTCCCGATTCCGCCAGTGGCGAGATATGTAACTTTTGAGAGTATTTTTTCAACTTTTCCAGTTTTTGTATTGAGTGCGTATATGCCGTAGCATTCAATGTTGTCGTCGTATCTTGTTACGGTTTGTCCGAGGTAGTGTTGTGTTATTAATTCCATGGCATAAAAATGATCTACCATGGTGATATTTTTGTTTGCTTTTGCGGCTTCTACCAATGCGCGTTCTACTTCAAAACCAGTGTTGTCTTTGTGATGGAGTATTCTAAAATCGCTATGGCCGCCTTCTTTGTGTAGGTCGAAACTTCCGTCTGGTTTTTTGTCAAAATCTATTCCCCATTCTACCAATTCTTTTATGCGTTCGGGAGCTTCTTCTACAACTATTTTTACAACATTTTCTTTTGAAAGAAAATCGCCAGCCACCATTGTGTCTTTTATATGTTTTTCAAAACTATCTGTGCTGTCTGTTACTGCTGCTATACCTCCTTGTGCATAGTTGGTGTTGGCATCGGTAACGGATGCTTTTGTTACAATCAGCACTTTGCCGTATTGAGCAGCGCGAAGTGCGAAACATAGTCCTGCTACACCGCTGCCTATTACCAAAAAGTCTGTGGTTTTGTTCATTTCTCTTTTGTTTTTTGAAAACTAAAAATATTGTTGGCTTTGTATCCGTTTTCTGAAATTTTTTGGGGGTATTTTGCCTTGGATATTTTTAGTTTTATAATATTTCTTTGTGCAAAGGTAATAAAATTATTGTTTGTTTACTATTTGACGAGATTTTTTTCAAAAATTGTCAAATATTCTTTCGGGGAGATCTAAAAATTAATTTTTTAGAACCCCCGTTTATTAAGTTTTTATTCTCACTTATAAAATCTATAACAAATCTTATAATTTTTAAAATTGCCTTATCAAAGAACATATATAATCTCTCAAAATTATAGTACGTTTTTTGTTTTTTTTAGTTGCATCAATTGTAAAATTTTTTCTTTTATTTTTTTTCTTTTAATCATTTTCTATATTTTTTTTATTTTTAAATTATTTATTTTTTTTATTTCTTATAAAATTATAATTGGAATTTTATTTTTACTATTTTCCTTTTGTTTATTTTTAATAATTTTATTTTATCTTTTTGTTATTTATAATTTTGTAAATTTTACTTTTACATTTAAATTTGTAGTTGTAATTTTTTTCAATAATTATAGTTATGATTAGTTTAAAATACTTTGATATGACACGGCTTAGGCTTGCACAGTGTTCTAAGTTTCATGGTGATGTTCTTAAAGCGGCTGTGGATTATAATATTGCATATACCGAAACAGAGTATTATCGTCTTGCATACGAAGCGTTTAAAACGGGATTGACTAATTATTACCATTTGGATTTGGAGCCAGTGCAGAGTGCATCAAAGGATTTGGAAAGGATTTTTCGTATTTTTTTGCGTCAACTTAAAAGTGCATCTATTAGTATAAATTCGCAAAAATCAGAATCTGCATTAAAATTGCTTGGTATCCTTGATTACAAGTCTTTTTTTGCAACTTCCAACCGTGGTAAGCGCAATATCTGTATTGCTAATTTTTTTGATAAACTTAAAGAACTTTCTGCTGATATTGTTGCGCTTGCAGGTGTTGATGATGAATGTAAGGTGTTGGAGGAGGTTTATTATAAGTTTTATAACGAATATAGAATTACAAGTGGTGAGTTTCGTGAAGGTGCAAAATCCAAAAATCAAGCTTTGAAACAAGAAGTTAATAAAAAGTTTGTTGAGTTTGTGGAATTTATTAATGCGTTGATTAATGTTTCGCACGACGAAAACCTATATTCGGATTTTTGTAATGTTGTTAATGGCTATATTTCTGATGCAATAACTACAATTAGACAATGTAGAGCGCAACGTGCGCGTAGAAAACGTGAGCGTGAAGATAGAGCGCAAGGTTGAGTTATAATAGTTCGCTTTTTATACCTATTGTAAAGTATTTGTTGGTGTTTATAGTTCCAAGTTGGGCAAAAAGGCAATTGTTTTTTAAGTATTTACGTTCTTTTAGGTAATATTTTATTGTTATTTCAGTTTGTTTTATCGATTTTTTTTCCCCTTGTTTAAAAGTATTTCCATAATCGCCTTGTCGTAATGTATAGGGGCGAAGTATGTTGTTTCCATAACTAATGTTGTTATAGTCGGCACCGTACGATACGTAGTCGGCAACGATGGAAACAAATATTTTTTCTAATTGTAACTCTGCTAATGCTGTAAATTCTTCAAGATTTGCTCCGTATGGGTTTGCTAATGGTTGAGAAAACATAGAGTATGAGGTTATTGCGTTTTCGTGGCTATACATGTATGGGCGTATGCGGTTGTATTCTGCTTGGTATTTTATAATATTTTGTGGCAATATGTATCCTTTAAAACCGATTTGTCCTGCATATTTTTCGGCCCACCATCCGTTGTTCTCTTTAAAATATTGCGAATTGTATTCGTCAAGTGCCACTTGAGCGTATGCAAAATGTTTTTTTGCGTATCTAATTTTGCCAAATATTCCAAGAAGTTCGTTGTCGGGAGAACCAAGAGAGTATTCTACAGGTCGAAAAAATAGGGCAGGGTTTATGTATGATAAGTCGATAAAACGGGAGTTACCAGCCGAATCTCTGCGACATAGTGTAACAGCTTCAAAACCGGAAATATTCAGCCATCGTGCTGGATTCCAGCTAATTGCATGATATGCAAGATATTTGGGTCTTGGTCTGTTTTCTTTGCTATCAAGCGATTTGGACATATTGAGCGAAAACACGTATTTTAGTTTTCCACCGTTGATTTCAGTGTCGAAATATTCCATACCAGAATTTTGGTTGGAGAGTAATGTGGAGCGTATTCCGTCACCTATATGTTTTTTACCTTTTCCTAATGTTAGAGCAAGTGATTCAAATGGTGTGTATTTTATATAAAACTCATAAAAACCAGAAGTTATGCTGTTGTTTTGTGCTTTGAAACTTCCCTCTTGAGGTAGATAGCCTATGCTATCGGCCAATGATGTTAAATTTTGAGAAAATTTTGATATCCCACCTTTTATTCCAAACCATACTACAAAATTTTTTTTATGTATAAAACCTGCTGATATACCTGGGCGAAAGTCATAAATCATTTGTTTAGATTGCTCGTCATAACCAATTGTAATATTGGATATTATGTCTAATTGAAGATTGTTATTTTGTATGCTATCGTCTAAAATTTGGGTGTATGGTTTTAATGCGCTATGAAAATCTCTACCACCTTTTGTTAGTCCAATCAGTTCGGCAGTTCTTTCGTCTTTGCTTGCTTGACGTGCCAAAAATTGAGCGTGAGTTTCTGTTGCGAAACAAAGGATTATTGATATTATTATGGCTTTGAAAATCTGCCTCATTTGCCCTTGCTTTTCCTTTTGTTTATTATTGCTTGTGGAATATGAAAAACTGCCATTGCCAACAATATTATTATCATTGTTAGTCTATACCAACTTGTATAGTTGGAGAGTATCCATACTATTGTTGAAAACATCACTGTTATCGATACGAGTATGAAATCTATTGTTAGGTGTGATAGTTTCAAGTAAAGTAATCTAAAATGTATGTGGTTGTTGTCTGGTTGAAAAATTCCTTTACCGAGCCTCATTCTAATAAAAATGATACGTAAAAGATCAAATAGTGGGACTATTTGTATGGTAAATGCTGTTATAGGTGCGTAGTTTATTTTGTTGTCTGGGTGTGCAGATAAGTTGAGTTCGCAAAACTCTATTGCTAAAAATGCGCAAAACATACCTACTATTTGTGAGCCTGTATCGCCCATAAATATTTTGTTTTTCTTTGAAAATAGGTTATATCTTAAATATCCTAATACTGCGCCAACAAAACATGCCGATGCTATGCATAATCCCCATTGTTCTTCTTGTTTAAAAAACACCGAAAAAATTGTTGTAATGGTAATGCCAAGTAATCCGCAAAGTCCATCAACTCCATCAATAAGATTAAAGGCGTTGATGGTTGATATTGTTATGAATATAGTTAAGGCTATGCTTATAATGTATGGTAATTCGTGTATGCCTAAAATACCGTGGAGGTCGGTTATTCTTATGTTGCCAAACACGCATAAAATTGTAGCTGCTATTGTTTGCCCTGCAAGTTTTGTAATTGGGGCAATGAGTAATATGTCGTCTTTAACACCGATAAAAAATAGTATAGTTGTAGAAGCGGCAAGGTATGGTACAAATTTGGATTGTCCAGTTTCTGGATGAATGAGAAACATTGGTATAAGCATTGCAGCAAATATGGCTATTCCACCGAGTGTTGGAATAACGCCTTTGTGTAGCCTTCTACGGTCAGGAACTTCGCATAGTCCTTTAGCACGGGCAGCAGTTACTATCGACGGTATGGCTAACAAACTTATTGCAAATGCGGTGATTATTGCACCTATAATTTTGTACTCTTCTGTCATAAAACTTTTTTATTGCAACGCGCAAAAGTAATATTTTTTTTCTAAAATTCTAACGTTAAATCGTTTATATTGTTGTAATTTTTTCCTAAGTGTTTGTATGCAAAATCTGTTACTTGTCTTCCGCGAGGTGTACGTTTCAAAAGACCTTCCATTATTAAATATGGTTCGTAAACCTCTTCTATTGTTCCAGCATCTTCTCCAACGGCAGTGGCAATGGTGTTTAGTCCCACTGGTCCTCCTTGAAATTTATCGATTATTGTGTTGAGTATTTTGTTGTCCATTTCGTCAAGACCGAGGGAGTCTATGTTTAGACTATCGAGGGCATATTTGGTAATTTCAAGGTTTATTTTGCCGTTGCCTTTTACTTGTGCAAAGTCTCTTACGCGTCGAAGTAATGAGTTGGCAATTCGTGGTGTGCCACGGCTTCTTGATGCTATTTCTCCTGCGGCAGGTTCGTCGATTTGTACATTTAGTATTTTTGCGGCACGCATTATTATTTTTGATAATACGCTTATGTCGTAGTATTCGAGCAGAAGGTTTATTCCAAATCTTGCTCTCAATGGTGCGGTAAGTAATCCAGCACGAGTGGTGGCTCCAACAAGTGTAAATGGATTGAGTGATAGTTGTACAGACCTTGCAGCGGGGCCTTTATCTATCATTATATCAATCTTGTAATCCTCCATGGCAGAATATAGATATTCTTCTACCACAGGGGATAGCCTGTGTATTTCGTCAATAAAAAGAACATCTCGCTCGTCAAGGTTTGTAAGCAGTCCTGCAAGGTCGCCTGGTTTGTCGAGTACTGGTCCTGATGTTGTTTTCATTCCAACACCGAGTTCGTTTGCTATTATGTTGGAAAGTGTGGTTTTTCCAAGTCCGGGAGGTCCGTGAAATAAGACATGGTCTAATGCTTCGCCTCTCATCTTGGCAGCTTTTACAAAAACTTCAAGATTTTCGCGTAGTTTTGCTTGTCCATTAAAGTCGTTGAAACTCAGTGGTCTAAGTTTTTTTTCAAGCTCTTTGTCTTTTTCTGTTAATGGTATTTGCCTTATTTCCATAGTTTGTTTTGTGCAAGCATTTTAGATTATGGACGACAAAAATATGTTTTTTTCTTTGAATTTTCAAAATTTAAAATATTGTTATCTTTGGTCTTTTGCCACCAGTAGTATCATTTTTGTAAATTTGACAAACTTCTTCCACTACAGAATCTAATGCTTGGTAGTCGGCAATTAATCGTCCTTTACTTTTATCGTTGGAATAAAGGTGAAAACCAGTTGCTTTGTTAATAAAGTCGGTGTTTATTGGTGCGCGTTTATTAAGTAAAAATGCTTTTAAATAACTTGTTGATTGTAATAGTTTTAGTAAAAACTTAGATGCTTTGTATTTTGGCTGTTTAACACCGAGATTGTTGGCTATCAATTGCAACAAAGTATTGCAACTGAAGTTTTGTGAGTTTATTATAAAACGTTGTCCTGTTATTTGTTCTTTTGCCATTTGTAGCATACAAGTTACAACGTCTTTTACACCAACAAATCCAGTAACTCCGTCAACATAAAAATTTAGACCTTTGTTCACTATGTCGAATATTCTTGGAGTTCCTTTTTTCCATTCTCCTGGTCCAATGATTGTTGAAGGGTTTATTATGCCAGCTTTAAGACCTTCGTTAATTGCTTTCCATATTTCCATTTCTGCCATAAATTTGGCTTCTGAATAGGCAGAGTATTTGCCCTTGGGATTGCGTTGGCTATTTTCTGTTATTTCTTTGTATTCGTTTGATTCATCGCCCAACGCATCTATGCTACTTACGTGGCAAAAATATTTAACATTGTTGTCCAATGCAGCCATTGCGAGGTTTTTGGCAGCATTAGTGTTGTCTTCTATCATTCTAAGACGGTTGCCAAATTTTATAGGAATTAGCGATGCGCAATTAAACACAGTGTCCACGCCTTCGAGAGTCGAAGCAAGTGTATGGTAGTTGAGCAAATCTCCTTCCACCCAATCTATTTCTGAAAATAGATTGTTGTAGTCGTTAGAATAAAAACTTAATATTTGACGGGTTTTTTCTATGTTGGAGTGCTTGGTTTTTAATGCTCTAACTTGTCTGCCTTTTTTTAGCAATATTAATACAAGGTGAGCTCCAAGCATACCTGTTGCCCCAGTTACAAAGTCCATTTTTGCCGTTTATATTTGATTGCAAATTTATTTTTTGTCTATTAATGTAATGTTAATTAATGTAGAAACAATTACAAATTATTTTTAATTTTTGCCATTTAAATTAAATTCATTAATTATTAAAATAAAATCAACATAATCATCTTGCTTTTTAATGTGTTTTTTTGTTAAATTTGCAGCCAAGTAATTATGTATAAGAAACTACTCATATTTTTTGCTTTTCTTTTTGTTTGTGTCGGTGTTTCGTCACAAACAAAAAGTTATGTGCAGTATAGAGAGCGTGCTTTTTTAAAAAGTTATGGTATTGACGAGATTGGTAACGCTGTACGTACATATTGTGTGAGCGAGTATTCTGCGGGACTTATTCTTGTAGCTTCTACTGATGGGTTGGATGTTTATAACGGTTCTACTTGGGAATTTTATCCACCATATAATAATTCTGGGTTAGAGAAAATTGCCGTTGATGGGCATGGTCGTGTTTTTGCTTCGGGTCTTAACGATATGGGGTATTTCTTTCCCGATTCTAAAGGAAACTTTAAATACAACTCATTTATTGATAAAATTAATGTTTATGGAAATAAAATTCTTGGTGTTGTATGTCAAGGAGATAGTATTGTTTATTTCTTTAACTCTCGTGAGAGTTATTGTTACGATTATAATAAGTTTGATACATTAAATATTGGGCAACTTGAAACATTTGCCGATTGTGGGGATTATATTGTGGCAGTAGAACAATCTGGAATGATGTATCGTATTGCTGGGAAAAATAAACATTTACTATTCGATTTAACAACTCTTAATGTAGATTTATCAAATTTTAAGGTTTTACGTACCCAAGACAACATATTACTTATCGACAGAAATAAGAAAATGTATAGGTTTAAGGTTGATAGGGCAAAGTTTAATTCTGTTATGAAACCTGAAGAATTTGAGTTTGTTGGTTTTGATTTTGAAGAGTACAGAAATCTTAAAATATCTAACATTATTTTTGAACGAAATAACAATATTATTGCAGCATCCACTAACGATGGTATTTTCATTTTTGATATAGATGGCAAACTTGTAGAACATATTGACGAAACAACAGGTTTACCATCGTCTGACATAAAAAATATTTATTTTGATAGAAAACACAATCTTTGGGCGGCTTATTCTGGTGGAGTGTCTAAGATAGAGTTGTTTAGCAATATGGTTTATTATTCGCAACCACAAAATATAACACAGCCAGTTTATTGTTGTAAGACATTTAATGGTAAACAATATGCAGGTTGTACAGGTGGTATTTTTATGAGTTATGCCGATGTGTTAAAAGCCGAAAACACACAGTTTAGACGTATTGATAGTACCAAAAGTGAGAATACATGTTGGAATTTTGGAGTGGTTGATGGTAAGTTGCTTGCATGTATGTCAAAAGGACTTTACCAAATAGATGGCGATAAAGTATATAAATTAAATTTTGAATGTAAGTCTTATGCTGTAGCTTGTCATAAAAACTATCCGGGGAAAATTTTTATAGCAAGTTATTGTGGATTTTTTGTCGCTGATGTAAAGAATGTTGGTGGTAAACTTGAAATTATCAATCCTTTTATTGTCAATGGGTTAGATAAGCCCATTTGGAATATTGCTTTTTCTGATAATGGCGCAATTTGGATTTCAACACTTTTTGATGGTCTTGTACATATCAATGTTGATAACAATGATTTCAAAAATTGTAAAGTTGAAAGTATTAATAAAAATTGTGGTATTGTTAATGGAAGACAACTTTCCATGCAGTTTTTAGACAATCATATATATATTAACGATTCAATTTTTAAGCGTGCAGTATTGCCAAATTCTCCAAATTTTACAGCAGAAGATATAACTTTTGTTCCAGATACACTGCGAAACAAAGAAATTGATTTTTTTATCTATGGTTTTGTTTTTAACCCAATAAGCGGAGATGCAGATGTTTATGGACTAAAAAAATCAGGATTGTTAAAACGATTGTCGCTCAATAAGTTTAATTTTCGTCCTTATAATTATCGACGACCCGTAAAATATATTCACAATATGCAACTCAACGACAACATACTTTGGATATGTAGCAATATTGGGCTAATAAAAAGTTTTCAAGAGATGCATTATTATTACGATCCAGCCAATAGACCGTTTAATATATTGATTTCTAAGGTTTATGTTGGAGATTCGCTTGTTTATAATGGAATAAAACATTTTGAGCCAAGTATGGTTTCTATAACAACAAGAAAATACCAAACAGATAACGATTTTCTTGTATTGAGTAGCGACAAAAACATAATTAGGTTTAATGTTACAGCCACAAGTTACGAACAAGAAGATGCCAACCAATTTTCTTATTTCCTCGAAGGAGCTGAAAAAAATTGGACACCATGGACATCAGAAAACTATCGCGAATATGTAAATCTTTCGCCAGGGACGTATGTTTTTCATGCTACTGCAAAAAATTGTGCAGGCAAAAGTTGTGAAATAGCAGAATATAAATTTAAGATACTTGCACCTTTTTATTTATCAAAATGGGCAATTGCGGCTTATATGCTTATTGCCTTGTTTCTTATTTATTTGTTGATAAAAACTGCTACTGTAAAACTAAAGACAGAAAATCAAAAATTAGAAAAACTTGCAGCCACTCGTAATGCAAAAATAATAGATCAAAATAGAGAACTAAAACGTCTTTCGCTTGTGGCCTCACAAACCACCAATAGTGTTGCAATTCTTGATGCTGATGGAAATTTTCAATGGGTAAACGATTGGTTTAAAAATATAAGAGGTTACAATCTTGAGGAGTATTGTGATGTGTTTGGACCAAATTTTTTCCTTGTTGAACAGCGTACAGGTTTAGAGAGCGAATATTTATTACAAGACGCACGAACCAATTTTACACCTGTTTCTTACCAAACTTATCACATCAATTCTCGACAAGAACGTGTATGGGTACAAGCAAACCTTACTCCCGTTTTTGATGAAAACAAAAAACTTACTAATTGGGTACTTGTTGAAACTGATATTACGCGTCTCAAAAAGGCTGATGAAGAAATAACTATGCAGGCAAGTGCTTTAACAGAGGCATATATGAAACTTCATCATCGTCAGGAAGAAATAGAAAAACAGCGTGATGAACTTGAAAGTATTAATAATCGTATTGAAATTGGTTTTAAACAGATAAAACAACAGAATAATACCATAAAAAGTAGCCTTACATACGCAAAAACTATTCAAAATAGTATTTTGCCAATGCGTAGCACTATAAGTAAGTTGTTCGATAATTTTATTCTATATATGCCAAAAGATATTGTCAGTGGTGATTTTTATTGGTTTGGCAAAGTATCAGAAAAATCATATATTATAGCAGTTGCCGATTGTACAGGACATGGTGTGCCAGGGGCATTTATGAGTCTTATTGGCAATAATTTGCTTAATGAAATTGTACTTATGCAGGGTATTGTTAATCCTAAGGATATAATACTTAAGCTTAACGAAAATGTTATTTCTGTTCTTAAACAAGATATAACCAAAAACAACGATGGTATGGACGTTTGTCTTTGTAGATTAGATCAAACCGATTTTGGATATGATGTAACATTTTCGGGTACAGGTTGTTTTATTCTTGTGTATGATAGTATAACCAAACAAATAAGACGTTTGCGTGGAGCAAGACATCAAATTGGTCTTGTTAGTCAAATGATTGGTAATATTCATTTTAATGAGCAATATTTCAAGCTTAAGTTTAATGATATGCTTGTTATGCTTAGCGATGGTATAATAGACCAAAACAATACAGAACGCAAACGTTTTGGTACGAATAGGTTTATGGAATTTATTTCTAACCGTCATTCGCGTCTTATGCCAGAGATAGAAGCTGACCTTAAAGCAGAGTTGCTTGCTTTTATGGATGGTGAGCCACAGCGCGACGACATTACGGTAATAGGTTTGAGAATTAAAGAAAATTCGTAATTTTTTTCTTAATGGAACTTCTTTCTCCAGCAAAAAATATCGAAATTGCCAAGGTTGCCATCAATTGTGGTGCCGATGCAGTTTATATTGGTGCAACAAATTTTGGGGCTCGTAAAGCCGCTTCTAATTCTATTTCAGATATAGAAAAACTTTGTAATTATGCCCATTTTTATAAAAGCAGGGTTTTTGTAACTCTTAATACCATAATTTTTGAAAATGAACTTGAATCTGTAAGAAAAATCGTTAATCAACTTTATAATGTTGGTGTTGATGCACTTATAATTCAAGATTTGGCATTACTTGAACTTGATTTGCCGCCTATTGAATTGCATGCAAGCACACAAATGCACAATTTTGATATTCAGAGGATAAAGTTTTTGGATAAACTTGGTTTTAAACGTATTGTTTTAGCGCGTGAATATTCTTTGCAACAGATAAAACTTGTAAAAAAAACTATAAATGCAGAAATTGAATGTTTTGTACATGGTGCGCTTTGTGTAAGTTTTAGCGGACAATGCTATATGAGTGCAAACATTGGCGGGCGTAGTGCCAACAGAGGCGAATGTGCGCAGGCTTGTAGATTAAAATATAGTTTAAAAAATTCTGACGGTAAGCAGTTGTTGTCCAACAAATATCTGCTTTCGCTTAAAGATCTTAATCTTTCTGAACAATTGCCTTATATGTTGGACGTTGGTGTTGATTCTATAAAAATTGAGGGAAGATTAAAAGATGTTGACTATGTTGCTCATACTACAGCATATTACAGAACTTTACTTGATGCTTTACTTGAAGAACGTAACTTGAAAAATAATTCATCAGGAAAAGTTTACTACGATTTTGTACCTGATCTTAATAAAGTTTTTAACCGTGGTTTTACAAACTATTTTTTTGATGAAGATAATTCGAAAAAATGTAAAATGGCAGATTTTTCAACTCCTAAATTTAAAGGAGAATTTGTTGGCAAAGTTATTAGTATAGATAAAAAATCTATATGTTTATCTTCTGATATTGAGTTAAATAATGGCGATGGTTTTACTTATTTGGTTGGTAATCAATTGTTTGGATTTAGAGCTGAAAAAGTTGAAAGTAAGAGAGTTTTTGTTTCCTCTATTGCTAAAAATTTGACTGTTGGTGTAGAGATTTTTAGAAATTATGATGTTGTTGCTTCAAAAAAAGTAGAAAATACTAAAACAAAGCGCAAAATTGAGGTTTCTTTTACTTTGAAAAATGTAGATAATTCAAATTTTGAACTTTTTTGTATTGATGAGGACGGAGTAAGTGTAAGTAAAGTTTTTATAAACAATTTTCAGTTGGCGGTTAAGCAAGAAAACGCAATTGTTAGCATTAAAAAGTCGTTGCAAAAAGGCGGTGATTTTTTTGATGTTAAAAACGTTGAGTTATTGCTTGAAAATGTTCCGTTTATTTCAAATTCTATTATCAACGAATTGCGTCGTGATGTTCTTAAAATGCTTGAAAATAAGCGTATTGAATCATTTAAACCATTGGATTACAATTTGTCATCGGGTAGGGTAGAGTATTTTTTGTCTTCGGGAGATTATAAACTTAATGTTGCAAATTCTTTGGCACAACGGTTTTATGAAAATCATGGGTGTAAAATAATTGAACCAGCATTTGAACTTTTGAAAAAAAAATCTGATAAGGAGTTAATGACAACTAAATATTGTATTCGTAGAGAGTGTGATTTTTGTCCTAAAAACAATAAAAATATTGCAAAAGAGTGGCTTACTGAAAGTTTTCTGTTATCTAATGATTATGGGACATTTGTTTTAAAATTCGATTGTGCTAATTGTGTAATGCGTATTTTTGCAAAGTAAAAAAGATTTGTTAAATTCATATTAAGTTTTACAAAAAAAAAAAATACTATACTTTTTTCATTAATATTTGTAGTTTTGCAGTTGAAAATTTTGTAATTTTATTAACAGTAAACTAATTTATTAAAAAATGAAAAAAAGTTTAATTTTTGTTCTTGTTAGCATTGTAATGTTAACATCAAGTTGTAAAGTTTTTAAAAAGTATGCAGAATCTCGTGCAATTCTTGAAGACGAGGCACGTGTTTTTGTTAAACCTCTTGTTGCAGATTTAAAAGTAGAAGAAACACGCAGAACATGGTCTGTAACATTTACCAAAAAAGAAGTGTTGCTTTATGGTAACAATACCAACCTTTGTCGTTATGCTTGTTGGATTGCTACCCACAATGGCAATGAAAATTCTCCAGCTGCTTACGATGCTATTGTTGCTCCTACTTATGTTGTTAAACCATCAAAAAAACAGACAGTTGTAGAAATTTCCGGCTATCCAGCTAAGTTTGAAAGCATACAGACTTTGAAAGAATCTGACGAACAGATTTTGAAATTTGGCATTGACCCATTCTACGACAGTGTTGTTGTTCCAGCGGGAAATAAACCTGTAATTTTTGGACGTAAAAACAACTAACAAATTTTTCTATCATGAAAAAGTATTTGTTTTTGTTTATACTTGCCATTTGGGTTGTTCCAACGGTTGCGCAAATATCATCAACAAGTGGGCGCAACGAGGGTTATTATGGTACGCGTTACAAATTTATGCCACAGCGTTCAAACATCTCAACAACTTTTGGACGTTATGAGGGTTATAGCACTGGTGGTAGAAAATATCAACGTTATTACCAAAAAACTGAACAACAATCATTAGGATTTGGCGGCGAAAGTACTGGAAAATCAGATGTTTATCTACCTGGTTCTCAAATTTACTTTAAAGGTGGACCTTCTTATGGTGATAATGAAATGGGTTATAACCTTTCTCTTGGTTATTACAACTTTTTTGGAAAATCTCCTTTTTATTATGGTATGGAGGCTGGTTTAAAAACTCGTGATCATGATGGTTATGTTTCTGCAAAATGTAATGGAGTCTATTATTCTCCAGTTAATCTTGGTGGAAAATTTTTGAGAAAAGTTTCACACGACAATTTTGCAATTGATTTTAGTGTAGCTTGGTATTTCTCTTATGATTTTGCCATTAATATTAAGGATGAAGATAAATATGAGCGAAGTCGTGTAAAAGATTATAAATCAGATATTCATCGTATAGATTATGGCCCAATACCTTCGTTTGGACTTTGGCTTGGTAAATTTTATCTTGGTTATTCTGTTGCTTTTGGAATTAATAAATTTAGTAGTTCTTCTTGGTATCAATCTGTTGTACAGATGTGGCGTATTGGTTTTGGTTTTTAATAAAAATCCTTTTTAAATAAAAACTCTCCGTTGAAAATAGCGGAGAGTTTTTTTATATTATAGCGTTTTTAAATTCTTGGGTTATGCTTAAAAATTCGTTGTAAATATTTTCTGGCATCGGGATACCCGTTTTTAGACGTTCGGCTTTTTTTATTTTTTCTGGATCGCCGGGTATCATTATTTTTTTATCGTTTAATGGTGTAAGATTTCTAATGCTTTGCGCCATCATTGCCATTCGTTCTTTAAATATTTCTAAATCAGAGAATTTTGAAATGTCTATTGCTTGAAAAAAATGAGATATACCTCTTGGTTTTTGCATATCGCTTTTAAACATTGGCATTAAATCTTTGCCCATTGTGCTGCCCGATAACACACTGCAAAGTATTTCAACCATCATTCCAAGTCCAAAACCTTTGTAGTCGCCAATTGGTCTAACGCATTTGGCTTCATAAGGGTCGGTTGTAAATTCACCATTTTGGTCGTATGCACAATCGTCTTCAATCTTTTGTCCAGCTTCTTTGCGGTTTCTTACATGATTCCAACTTATTACGCTTGTTGCCATGTCGAGACTAAGAGGTTCTTCTCCTTTTATTGGACATGCAAAACTTATTGGATTTGTACCAAAAAAAGGTTCAACTGCGTTGTATGCTTTAACAAGCGAATTGGTGTTTGTGAATGCAAATCCAATCATTCCTTGTTTGGCGGCCATAATTGTAAAATATTCGCATGCGCCGAAATGCGATGAATTTTTAACTGAACATATTCCACTACCAGTTATTTTTGCCATTTCTATGGCTTGTTGCATTGCAAAATATCCGGCATGATGTCCTATTGCTGCGTCTGCATCAATTAGTTTTGCTGATTGTGCAGTATTAAGTATTTTAAAATTAGGATTTTTGTTGAGCCTTCCTTTTATAAATCCTTCTACATAGTGGGGAAACAATGCGAGTCCGTGAGTATCAATACCTTTGAGAGAGGCATCAATTATGCTATCTAAGAGATGCGATATGCTTTCTTGGTTTACGCCAATGTTTTCGAGGACATGGCGCATTATTTTTTCTGTTATTTTGGCGTTAAAATATAGCATTTTTGTAAAATTTAATGTTCTTTTTTATAAAAAAAGAACATTAAATTTTAGTGCAATTATTTTACCAAAGTACCAATATTTTCGCCGCAAACTATTTTTTTTAGGTTTTCTTTTTTATTAATATCAAAAACCAAGATGGGTAAATTGTTTTCGCTACACAGAGCAAAAGCTGTTAAATCCATTACTTTAAGTTTTTTCTCAATTGTTTGGTCAAACGATAATTGGTCAAATTTTGTTGCGGTGGGGTCTTTTTCTGGGTCAGCGGTGTAGATACCATCAACGCGAGTGCCTTTTAGAAGTATGTCGGCGTTAATTTCTATTCCGCGCAATGCTGCTGCGCTGTCGGTGGTGAAAAATGGATTTCCGGTGCCGCCAGAAAATATTACAATATGGCCTTGTTGTAATGCGTCAATGGCTCTGCGTTGCGAAAAAACTTCTCCGTATGGTTCCATTAAAGTAGAAGTTAATACTTTTGCTTTGCCACCGAGTTGTTCTATGCGGCTTTGTATACCGAGTGCGTTTATTGTTGTTGCCAACATACCCATACGGTCGCCTTTTACACGGTCGAACCCGTTTTTGCACCCATTTATTCCTCTGAATATGTTGCCACCGCCTACAACTATCCCTATTTCAACACCTAATTTGGCTGTGTCGAGTATTTGGTTGCAAAATTGGTCAAGAACATCAGAATTTATTCCATATTTGTCTGTTCCAGCGAGCGATTCTCCACTAAGTTTTAATAAAATGCGTTTGTATTTAAGCTTTTCCATTTTTAATACTTTTTTTAATTTTGTGAAAACAAAAATAAAAAAAACTTATGAATTTAAAAACTCTTGAAATTTTGGAGGAGGAATTGGTTTTGGCCAAAGCTACTGCTCATCGCGAAGGAAATGAGATTTTTGTAACTTCTGATGGGAAATTTGTTGATGTTAATGGAAATCGATTAATCAACTATTGTAGTGGTAACTTCTTGGGGTTTGATAAGAATGAAATTTCGGGTGGGCAATGTGGTTATTGCCAAATAAATAATCCTTTTTCTTGTGGAAATTTCGATTGTTTAAAGCAACTTGAACATAAGTTGGCAGATTTTATAAAATATGATGGAGTTGGCATTTTTTCGAGTTACGATGCCCTTTGTGCCGACATTTTTGGATCGTTAGCAGCAAGTGGCGACGCAATTATTTACGACGAATGTGTCAATCCTTCTATTCAGCGCGGTATTCGACTTTGCAAATCAGTACAAGTTTGTCGTTGCCGTCATAATGATGTAGGTGATATGGAAACAGCTCTTAAAATTACTCAAGTAAATAGGTTACGCTTTATTGTTGTTGATGGAATTTATTTGCAGTATGGACATTTTTCACCTTTAAAAAAAATATGTGCCTTAGCAGAAAAATACGATGCCATTGTGGTTTTGGACGATAGTTTTGGATTTTTGGCATGTGGAAAAAATGGGCTTGGTAGTGATGAATTTTGTGGCGTAAAAGGATTTGCCGCTATTAAGTTGGTTAATATGCAAAATGCTCTTTGTGCTGCATCGGGAGCTTTTATCGCCTCTGATAAAACTGTAGTAGAACTTGTAAAGCGTCGTACAAAGGCTTATCAATATTCTCCTTCTATTACTTTGTCTGATATTTTTGCCGCCAATGCCATTTTGTTGTCCAACGATTTGGAAAAACGGTTAGAAACGTTGCACGTTAAAGCAAATTTTTTGTGCGAAAAACTAAAAACTCTTGGATTAAATCCGTCAAAACCGTGTGGTGGCATTGTAGTTTGCTCTGCTATCGAAAAATTTGTGTCTTTTCAAGAAACAATTAAGTCGCAAGGATTTTTGTGCCAATTTATAAAACATCAGGGCTTAATGTCGGCTGTTTTTTATGTTTCTGCGGGTTAGTTTTACATTAATAAATGTGTTTTTAACGGCTTTTTTATCGAAAAATAAAAAAAAACTTACATAAAATATACCAAAATTAAATTTTATGCTCTATTTTTGTTATTCGATAAACCAATAATATTTTAGATAATATGCTAAGCCAAAAGCTACAACAAAAATTATTGCAGAAACTTTCTCCGCAACAAATACAACTTATTAAGTTGTTGGAAATTCCTACTATTCAATTGGAGCAAAGGATTAAGCGAGAAATAGAAGAAAATCCTGTACTTGAGGAAGGTGGCGATAGTGATACTGACGTTCAAGAACAGCAAGATTCGGATAGTTACGACATGCAGGATAATACTGATAATGGCGAAAATGATGATTATAACGATGAGGAATTTTCAAAAAACAACGACGATGAGTTTTCGTTAGAAGACTATATGAACGATGAAGACACTCCAAATTATAGGCTCAATACCAACAATTATTCCGATGAAGATGACAAGCGTAACGAAATTCCTTATAGTCAAGCATCGTCGTTTCACGAATATATGCTTTCACAACTTGGGCTTAGTATGCTTAACGAAGATGAGCAACTTTTGGCAGAATATCTTATTGGTAATATCAACGAAGACGGCTATCTATGTCGCGATTTGGAGTCTATTGTTGACGATATAGCTTTTTCTGCCAACATAGAAACCAATGAAAAAGAATTACAAAAAATTTTGACAGTTATTCAAGATTTTGATCCCGCTGGTGTTGGTGCGCGCGACATTAGGGAATGTCTTATGTTGCAAGTTATTAGAAAATATCGTAACAATCAAGGTAACAAAGATGTACTTAAAGTTGCATATAAGATTTTGAAAGATTATTTCCAAGAGTTTTCAAAAAAACATTACGACAAGATAATTTCTAAAATAGACATAGATTCAGAACAATTGAAATTGGCTGTTGACGAAATTATTAGGCTTAATCCCAAACCGGGAAGTATATTTTCTAATCCACTTGCCAAAACATCGCAACATATTATTCCTGATTTTATTCTGGAGGATAATGATGGAGAACTTATATTACACCTTAATTCTAAAAATGTTCCAGATTTGCGCATTAATCAAACCTACGCACAGATGCTCGATACTGCTGCAAAAAGCAAAAATTCAGCAAAAAAAGACAAAGATGCTATACTCTTTGTAAAACAAAAACTTGACAGCGCAAAATGGTTTATCGAAGCAATAAAACAGCGTCAAAATACACTTCTTGTTACAATGCAAGCCATAATAGACTATCAAAAAGAGTATTTTCTTGAAGGCGATGAAACCAAGTTGCGTCCAATGATATTAAAGGATATAGCCGAGCGTACAGGATTTGATATTTCAACAATTTCGCGTGTGGCCAATAGTAAGTATATTCAAACACATTTTGGAATTTTACCGTTAAAGTATTTCTTCTCCGAAGGTATGCAAACAGATACAGGAGAGGAAGTTTCAACTCGCGAGATAAAAAAAATCCTTAAAGAATGTATTGAAAACGAAAGCAAAAAGCATCCTCTTACCGATGAAAAACTTGCTCAAATATTACAGAAAAGAGGTTATCAAATTGCACGTCGCACTGTTGCAAAGTACCGCGAGCAGATGAATATCCTTGTGGCAAGGCTTAGGAAAGAGTTGTAGATGTCTTTGAACAAAATTAACATATTGTCGGTTGTTACAAGTCCGTATGCTATGCCAGTGTATGGAATAATTTATGCAAGTAATTTTGTTGCTGATTATTTGCAAATATTTGAGTGTAAGGTAGAACTGACAATTCGTATCTGTTTTTTTTCTATTTTGGTGCCAACGTTAATAAAACTTTTTGGTAGAAATTACAAACCTTTAGATAATAAAAAGCCCGAAAAGGAGAATTATTATCTACTTGCAATTTATTTATCTCTTTTTATTTTCTATCACATTTTATCATCAATTGGTTTAAAAATTTATAATTATGTTAATATTGTTTTTATCGTAATGATATTGTTTTATATTTTTCAAAAAAAATATTCTATCTTAGATGTATCCTCGCTTTATTGTGGCGGGCTTGCTTGTGTTTTTGTTTTTTTTTCATGGTTGTTTCGTAACGATGTTTTCTATCCATTTTTGTTTATTTTACTTTTGTTTTCATCTGGTGCTTATTTGCGTATGGATACCGAAAAAATTCCATATACCAAGTTACTTCTGTCATTGATTTTTGGTTGGTTTATTTCTAACCTTACCTTAGTTTTTTATTATATATTCTCCTTAAATTGAGATATTATCAACTCTAAATTAGTGTTATTCCTTTATAATATACACACCATTGACAAGTTCTATAGTGAAATAATTATATTCTGCTGTTTTTTTTAGATTATAATTTTTTATAATTTCATGAGTTTCGTCATTATTTATTCTAACAATCGTTTTGCCAGCTATTCTTGGAAATTGTAATGTAATATTTGCTTTTGTGGCATCGTTTTTGCTTGTTTTTATTGTGTAGTATTGTTGAAAATATTCTTTGTTTTTGTTACATAAAATATTGGATATATATCCTTTTTCTACTGATACTATCATAGGTTTATTTATGTTTACAATTTGTAATGTTGCATTTGGAAACACATAATTTCCTTTTTGTGAAATTGTGTTTACAAATGTAATAGATGGTTCACAAGCCTTTCCAAAGGGGTTTATTATAGCATTTGTTGGCATAAATTGTGTTGAAATGTAAATTGTTGTGTCTTTTTTTGTAAACTCTATACTATCTATTTTTGACTCAGAGTTTTGTCCTATTAACATTAGTTCTAATTTGTTTGCCTTATTGTAATCTTTTGTTTGATATAATTGCTGTTTTATTTCTAATTTTGTTATGTATTCTTTCTTTTTCTTCTTTACTTCAAGTATAGTATTGTGGTAATTTACAAATCCTTTGCCGTAAATGTAGAAATTAAAAAAATCTGATAAATTTTTATTACTTGTTAATTCTAATTCGTGTTTAAAATCCTCACTTGTTGCATTTTTAAATGCATATTTTTCAATGTAGTTTTTACAACCTTCAAAAAATGCTTTGTCGCCAACATAATATCTTAAAGCGTTAATTATGCTTTGTCCTTTTTTGTATGTGTGGGTAGAGTATGTGTGAAGGCTATCAATTCCAGAAATTGGCATTGCAGGTTCGTTTTTGTATTCTATTATCGTTTCGAGCATACTTTGGTGTTGTAATGCCTGATAAAATCGTGCGCTATCTTTTCCGTAAGTATATTCGAGATAAAGTGTTTCGCAATAAGTTGCAAAAGCTTCGTTTAGCCACATATCGCTTGGTGTTTTGCATGTTACAAGGTTGCCAAACCAAGAATGTGCTGTTTCGTGTGCAGCCATGGTTTCGTTGTAGTTGCCAGGTATAAAAGCGTATGAAGGAAAAAATATATTTTCAGCATGTTCCATTGCGCCTGCATTGAAATCCACTTCTGTGAGTCCAACTTTATTCCAACGGTATGGAGTAAAAAAGTGTTCAAAAGCTTCTAACATTTTAGGCATTTTACTAAGGTAAAATTTTGCTGCTGTAGAATCGGATAGTTTGTGCCATATCTCAATAGGAATTTGATTGTAGCGTGCGGTTATACGGTTGTATTTGTTTATGGCAATGGCAGCGAGATATGAAGGTATTGGATGTTCTATACTCCATTGATATTCAGTTTTTTGGTTGGGTTTTTGCTTATGTGCGCACAATGCACCAGTACACGATGCAACATACCCTTGGGGGACCGTTATGTTTATATTGTAAGTGGCTTTGTTGGTAAAAGAGTCGTTGGATGGATACCAAAACCTTCCGCAAGGGTGAGGAAATGAAGTCATTGCAACTCCCATATTAAAACAACCGTTGCCATTGAAATAAAATCCGCCCCAACGTGCATCACTTTTGGGAAATCCATGATAATTAATTTCTAAATTCACTGTGTCGCCTTCTTGAAAATCGTCGTTAGTTTTTATAATTAAAAAACTACCATGTTGTACGGCAGGGGCAAGTTTTCTACGAAATCCAAAACGATAATATACTGTTTTTATTTTTAGTCCTTCAAGCATGAGACAGAATTTATTGTCGGCTTTTGCTATGGTTTTTACTATGGCATTTGCACTAATATATTTTTTTTCTAAGTTTATGCTGTCAATATTAATAGTGTAGTGCAAAACTCGGCTTGGTACGTAGTTTGCGGTGTTTTGTGCATAGGAACAAATGGCTATAAGCCATAAAATTGTTAATGAAAATAATATTTTCATGGTAAATGCGTTTATTTTTTAAATAACTTTGTTTAAAACGAACAAATATAAAAAAAATAAATAAATTTGTCGTTTCAAAAATAATGCGTTGATAACTCAGAATGATTTTTAAACACTTTATAAATTATATAATTTATTTAGCACTTGTAATAGTTTGCTTTTCAACGTCTTGTAGCCCATCGGCTGAAGATGTTGATTATTATGGCTATACGGTGTCGGACAAAAAGTATAAGGTAGGTTTTTCACAATGCACTTTTAGTAGTGAATACAGGCAATCGATGAATCGTTCTATTCAGAGCAATGCTATGCAAAATGGACATTTGGAAATTATTATCACCGATGCCAATGATGATAGCCAAAAACAAATTGAAGATATAAAGTATCTATTAACGCAAAATATAGATTTACTTATAGTAGTACCAAATGAGGCAGATGCCTTAACTCCCATTGTTACAGATATTTATAAATCTGGGTTACCAGTAATACTTCTCGATCGTCGCACGGGAAACGACCAATACACCTGTTTTATTGGTGCCGACAACAATCAGATAGGATCAGAAGCAGCAACTTATATTTTAAAAAACTTACCTAAACAACCAAAGATACTTGAAATTTTCGGTCAAGAAGAATCTTCAGCAGCTATGGAACGCTCTGCTGGATTTCATAAAGTTATCGACCCTGTGGTTGCACAAAAAAAAGTTAGTTTGGTTGGTGCCATACATAATTGCGAATGGTATAGAGAAATAGCTAAGGATTCAACAAAAAAATATATTAAGGAGCATGGCTTAAATTTCAATATTGTGTTTTCGCACAATGATGTTATGGCTATAGGATTTGCCGACGCTTTGGCGGATTTATACGGCGACAGCATACCTGATATTTTTATTGTTGGTATAGATGGGTTGCCTGGTCATGGCAACGGTATTGAAGCTGTCAAATTGGGTACTATTGATGCTTCTTTTCATTATCCCAATGGTGGTGAGGTTTGTATAGATGCAGCATACAAAATTCTTACTGGCAATTCTGTTAACAAAGATATTGGGCTTGGCACTGTTTTAATTGATCAGAACAATGCTCTTGGATTGTACGAACAAATGCAAATGGCTGAAACTCAGCAAAAAAGAATATTGAAGCAAGGTAGGCAACTAAATCTTCAGACCGACAAAATATCGTTTCAAAAATTTGTAATAATATTTGTTGTTATACTATTGCTTGTTGCAGTTGGTCTATTTGTTTGGGTAATGAAACTTTTGGTTAACAACAAACGAAAAAACGTTATGCTCAATGAGCAAAATACAGAAATAAATGCTCAAAAAGAGGAACTTGAAGCACAGTCAAATTATCTTCGTGATATTAACGATGCATTAAAACGTCAACGCGAGGCTATGCTTGGTTCTATTGTTTATGCCCAAACTATTCAAAATGCACTATTGCCAACAGAGGAAGACCTTAATTATTATTTCAATGCCTTTGTTATATTCCAACCAAAAGATATTGTTAGTGGCGATTTTTATTACTACGCACGTACATTTACTGGTGATCATGAAACACATATTATCGGAGTTATAGACTGTACTGGACATGGTGTTCCTGGTGCTTTTATGAGTCTTATTGGCATAAATTTGCTTGATCAAATAATAAAACAGCAACATATACATAGTCCAGCCGAAATTCTTGACAACCTTAATTCGCTTGTACGTATGGCGTTGCGTCAACAAGAAACCAATAACGACGATGGTATGGAAGCTATTTTTGCTGTTATAAGACAAAACGAAGATAAAAAAATTAGTCTTGTATATGAAGGTGCTAAATTTCCGCTTTACCATTACAACCATTTGACAAATGAGATAACTTCTTATAAAACAGCTCGTAAGGGAATAGGTGGAAAATTTCGCAATAGAGAATCTTCTGTTAAGTTTGAAGATCACACTATTGAAGTGTCGCCTGGTGATAGAATCTATTTGAGTTCTGATGGTATAGGAGATGCAACCAACGCAGAAAGAAAACGTTATTCTACCCATAGGCTTGCCCAAGTGTTGTGTGCATCTGCCACATTTCCAATGAGTCAGCAAAAAGAATATGTTTGGAACGATTTGCTTTCGTTTAAGGGTGAGATTACCGACCAACGCGACGACATTACAGTTTTGGGTTTAGAAATCCTTAAAGCGTAGTTTCTATTAAGATTTTTTTTTATAATTTGTATAAAAAAGAGTGATAAGTTTGATTGGATTTTTTTGTCAACTCTTATCACTCATTTTTTATCTATTATTTATCAGTATGAATTTTGATTTTATTTTTTTTCAAAAGTTTTATAAATCAATAGTTTGCTTTTTATCTATTATATAAAACTTTTTATTTTTTGTTTAATGCTTTGAAGTCTGTTTTTAAGAAACCATCAGGAGTTTTGGTAGAAATTTTATGAAAATCTACGTAGTAGATGCTACCATCAGTACCCATTACTATTTTGAAACATCTTGCAGCTTTTGGGCTACCTACAGGCGGTCCTACTTTATGTAGAAATGCGATGTTTGGATTTTGATCTTTTATTAATTTCTTTATATCGTCCTCGTCTTTAACTATTTTAAATTTTTTAGAATAAATGGGTTTTATTTCAGCATCTGTGTTTACATCTTTGGCTAATTGTTCGTCTATTAGATATAGAGTTTTGTCGCCTATTGCAGTTACGTTTTTGTTGTAATATTGAATTATGTTTTTTTCGGTTAGTTCAGGGTGTTCTTTTGTAAGGTTAACATGGTTTTGTACAAAACGTACTATTGCAGCCATTTCGTAGTAGTTGTCGTCAGAACTTTCGTAATATGCTATCGGAAAAGAACATAGCGTTGGCATGTGATATACCGAACCGTATTTTCCACCTTGCAATAGCGATAGAAAACGATAATTCATTTTGTCCGCATCGGCTTTGTAAGTATCTTTTGTACGGATTAGAAACGAATAATTGCTGTTAAATTTTCTTTTTTCAAATTCTGCTACGCTTATAAATTCGTATGGTGTAATAGTCCACGATTTTTCAACAGCAGCTTTTACTTCGTTGTTGTAAGTGTTGAAAATGTTATCGTCCAATACGATACATGTTGTTGTTGTCATAAATAATTTAATAACATCGGCACCAGCAACAGATTCTTGTGCTCTTATTGCGTTGGTTGTTAGCATTAACAACGCCGCAACAACTGCGAAAATAATTTTTTTCATAGGCTTGATTGTTTTTATTTTGTTAAACAAAAAAATTTATTCTTTATTCATAAACAGGCAAATAAAGTGGGTGTTTTTCATTAAATTTACGCATATAATAAAAGAGTTTTGAATTTTTTTTCTTTCTTGGAAGTGAGGCGTATTCGTCGTGAAGTTCTGGATCTGACATTAGCAGCATTTCCAAGTTTGTTGGGTTATATTCGTAGATTTTTCCAGTAGAAAATTCCAAAAAATATTGTTGGCTTTCCGCTGTAGAAATAGGTGTTGGTGAATATCCCCATCTGCTATAACCTAAATATGGATCAATTGGTCGGTAACTGGTTATTATTTTTATGCCAATAAAATGACTAATGCTTCCAATTATTCCAAGTCGGTTGAAGTATCCGTTTTGATTGATGAATATTGTTCCCCCAGAGCAATAACCCCATACTTTTTCGGTTTTTATTGTAGTTTTGTTGCCAAGGTTGTCGAATAGTGTGAACTCTTTTTGCGACATCAGTTGGTCGAAAAAAATTAGAGATTCTGGGTCTATACTACTTTCTACACGGTATTTTTCTATAGGATGATTGTTTATCATATCATCTTTTGTAATGTATATGCCGTCAGTAAAGGTGAACTCCTGATCGTAAACTTCTTTATGAGAATATGTTTGTGCGTCAACAGCATAAGCAAGACATATTGCGAGCGTTGTTAAAAACAAAAACTTTTTCATTTTTTGTATTTTTTTGTTATGCAAATATATGTTTTTTGTTGGTTTTATTAAATATTTGCGGTAGTTTTTTGCTATATTTTGTATCTTTGTGGCAAATTTACAACTAATGTCAAGTAGCGTAAAAAAATATTTGCAAATTATTTTATTTGCTACAGCTGGAATTTTGATGTTTTGGCTTGCCTATCGTGGTCAAGATGTTTCATCGTTGATTTCAGCTTTAGATGGTGCGCATTGGGAGTACGTTTTGGCGGCTGGAGTAGCTAACGTTTTATCGCATTATTTTAGGGCATTACGATGGGATTTGTTGTTATCTCCATTGGGTTATATCACAAAAAAATCAAATCTTTTTTTGTCGGTTATGGTTATGTATTTTGCCAATCTCGCTATTCCTCGTAGTGGAGAAGTGGTGAGGTGTGGCATTGTGAATCGTTACGAAAATGTAACGTTTGCAACAGCTCTTGGCACGGTAGCGGCAGAACGGGTTGCTGATTTGGTGGCGTTGGCTATACTAACGTTGTGGGTGCTTGGTGTGCAAGCAGCTTTTGTTGGTACTATTCTTGAAAATAATCCAGAAATTAGTGCTAATGTTGGTAATATCTTTGGTTCGTTGCCAATTCTTATAATTGTATTTGCATTTGTAATTGCATTTTTTGTTATTTTGTGTTTGTTGATTGTAAAGAAAAACATATTTGGCATTGGTGATAAGATAAAAAACTTATGGAGTAATTTTAAAGCTGGACTTACTGCAATTTTAAAGTTGGAAAATAAGTTTTTGTTCTTATTTTATACCATTTCAATATGGTTTATATATTTCTTTACGCTGTATCTTGTTTTTTTAGCGTTTGATTTTACATCTCACCTTAGTTTTTTCTCTGCAATGACGCTTTCTGTTCTTGGGACGTTTGGAGTGGTAGTGCCATCGCCAGGAGGTATTGGCACTTGGCATTTTATTGCAATAGAGATTCTCTATATTTGGGGGATAAATCGTAATCCTGATGGAGGTGCATACGCGTTGGTTGCTCATGGTGTTCAAGATTTGACATTTATTGTTGTTGGCGTTGTTTCTTTATGGTTGTTGCCATTTATAAATAAAAATGGAAAACATTCATTATCTTAATTTTATACCTAAACCAATTATTAATATAACAAAGTTTTTGGTTATATTTTTGTTATATTGGGGTATGTACCAAGTCTTTATAGCAAAGGATGGAAGTTTAGAAAGTCTTGTGGCGGTTTGGGATATGTCGGCTTGGCAGCAATTACTTATAGGTGTTGTATTTTTGTTTAGTGTTCCCAATTGGTTGATTGAGGCAAAGAAATGGCAAATTTCTTTGTTGCCAGTGCAGCAGATAAGTTTTTTGCGGTCTGTTTTAGGAGTTTTTCGCGGATTACCATTGGCAATGTTTACGCCAAATAGAGTGGGGGAGGCGTTTGGTCGGCCATCAGTATTGTTTGATAATAATCGAACAGCGGGAGTATTTGCTACTTGTTATTGTGGACTTGCGCAAATGCCCGTTATGTTGTTTTCTGCAATTTTGGCGTTAGCATGGTTTGGTTTTGGTTTCTCGAGTTTTGAGTTACAAATTGGATTTATTAAGGAGGTTTGGTTTATAATTTTGCTTTTGGTAGGAGCAATTTTTGTTAGTATAGTTTTTTTTAGCCCACAAAGTTTTATTCCATTTGCACGTAAGAAAAAGTTTTTGAGAGAGATAATTGTTAAATTAGATTTTTTTTCTCAATATACCGTTATACAAAAAATCTATCTTTTGATTTTTGCTTTGATACGCTATTTGGTTTATTGTGTCCAAAACTACATTTTATTAAGAGCATTTGGCGTAAGGGTTGATTTTTGCGATGGTTTAGCAGGCATTTTTATTGTTTATGTGATGATGAGTTTTATTCCACGACCTGCATTAGCAGAATTTGGAGTAAGATGTTCTTTTACCGTTTTAATTTTTGGTCAAGCGGTTGATAGTTATGCGTCGTTGGCATTGTCATCAGCTTTGCTGTGGGTAATTAATATAATGATACCCAGTGCTTTATCAATTTTTACTTTTTTTATTTCTAAAAAATAAAAAAAATAATGTAAAAAAATTTGGTTTTATAAAAAAAGTATTTACTTTTGTGCCGTTATAAATCAACGATGCCCGGGTGGCGGAATTGGTAGACGCGTTGGTCTCAAACACCAATGGAGTAACATCCTTGCCGGTTCGATCCCGGCCCCGGGTACAATCCTTTGAGAGGTAACTTTCAAAGGATTTTTTGTTTGTTTTCTGTTTTTATAAATGGTTTCATATTATTTCTCTTTTGTTTTTTTTCTAAATAATTTTACTTTGAAAAATTTAAATGTAAAAAAAACGCTGAATAATGAAATATTAAAAAAAATTTATATTTTAGCGCGTAAAAAAATATTGACATTTTGCATAAAGCACCAATGGCAAAGAAGATAGTTTTTTCCACCGATTTACAAACTTACCGTCCGTTAATATGGTATGGTGAGCCAGTATATGCTCGTTTCCAACAACTTAGTGCTGTTTTGCGCGAAGGGCTTGGAGATATGTATGCTGATTTTTTAACAGAACCTATTGTAAAAGATGGGCGTGGTAGTTGGCTTGGAGAATTTATTGGAGTGCCATTCCCTCAACTACAAACCTCGGAGCAGGAGAACGCAAGACTTATACTTCAAGGTATTATTACAGAAATTAAGAATTTTGCTAATAAGCTTCAAGAAGGTGATGCAATGCAGAAGCAGCTTGGAGAGTTGCTTTTACTTGCAATGGAAGTTCCTGATCTTGATAAAGTTTATGTACAAGGTAAAAATTTACAACTTGTTTTATGGGGCTTTAGTAGTGAACAATCGAAAAAAAATGATTTTAGGCTTGAAACTAAAATTTCTGTACCTGTAACTGCTACTAATTCAATAGTTGATAGTGATAGAGATTCGCTTGTAAATCAGTCAAATAATCCACCTGATTTTAATAAAGAGATAGTAGATAATCAGTCAATTTCTGGAGTTTCGACAGATACTACTAATTCAATAGTTCCTCCTTCTCCTCCACCTTTTGATAAGTCTTTCTCAGATTTGCATGATGGAAATAAGGATAATAGCAAAAAAACTTTTGGTGGTTGGTTTTGGTTTGTAATTGGTGCATTGGTTATGTTGTTGATAATGTTGGCTTTGTGGTTTTTGTTAGGTCGCAAGGCTGTTGAAACTGGACAATATTTGCCAATTAATAGGCATAGAGTTATTCCGCCAGTTGATACGGCCAAAATTGTTATTGACACAACCGATCCAGGAAAGCGTAAAGTTTTTTCCGACAAGGTTAATCTTGCTTTAAATCGTGGCGAAGATATGGAAACATTTGCAAAATATCTTCATGATAATTATTCCGATGATTTAGAGATTGTTTATTTTGATACCGCTATTATGCTTATGCAGGTGGAAACTCCCGAAGGCGAATGGAGAGCATGGCGCGACAAATTAAAAAAACATAAATCAGTAAGACTTGCATTTAGTAATACGTTGTTTAGTAGTGATGCTTTGCCAAATGATGTAGGTTTTAGAGATGAACAAGCGTCTTGGTATTTTAAGGAGATACAAGCAGAAAAAGCTTGGACAAAAACTACAGGCGACGAAAGTTTGATAGTTGCAGTTGTTGATAATGGTTTTGATTTAACACATCCCGAAATTAAAGATAAAGTAGTTAATCCATACAATCTTCTTACTGGCGATGATAATCTTTTTCCATGCTCTGGTGAGGGAGGAAGTCATGGAACACATGTTGCTGGCACAGCCGTTGGAACGAAAGATAATACATTGGGACTTTGTGGCATTGCGCCCAATTGTCGTTTAATGCCAGTGCAGATTGGAGATGCTGATGGTAATATGCAAACCATAAGTGTTGCGGCAGGTATTTTATATGCTCTTCATCATAACGCAAAGGTGATAAATCTTTCGTTAGGTTCTTATTTTGGCGATGATATTACAAGCCTTAGTGAGAGCGAACAAAGAGAAATTATTAACGCTGGATATAGTGATGAATCAGACTTTTGGAATGAGTTATTTGAATTTTGTCGTGAACAAGATATTGTTCTCGTTCTTGCTGCAGGCAACCAAAACATTCTTGCAGGCATCGATCCTTTTGCACGTAGTACCAAAGCTCTTATTGTAAGTGCTTACGCAGGAGAAAGTGATGTAAAAGCCGATTTTTCTAATTATGGAGAATATTCTACAATTTCGGCACCTGGTGTAAATATTTATAGTAGTGTGCCTGGTGGTGGTTTTGGGTATTTGCAAGGAACAAGTATGGCTGCCCCCATTGTTACTGGGGCCGCTGCACTTTTAAGGAGTGCAAATTCTTCAATGTCGTCGCAGGATGTTATTAATGCCTTGGTAAAGACTGCAAAACCGTTGCAAAGTAGTCGTTACATTGGTCCTTTGATACAGATAGCTGATGCTCTTGATTACAAACCTGATAGTTTGCTAAATATACCAAGCGATGCTCGCAATACAGATTTTGCTATTGGAAAGTGGAAAAGTACTTCAAATCTTACCTCTGATAGTGGTAGGGTTAATGTTGAACTTTATTTTGATATAAAGCCAGATGCTACAGGAACTGTAACTTTTGTTGAACAAGATGGGGCAATGTTTTCTTCGCCAATTGATGTTATTTTTAGCGATGGAAAACTTTTGCTAAAGCAACGTAGTGAGGCTGTTAATAGTCAAAATGGCGAAACGTATTTTAAGTATAATTATACTTGCAGCCAAGAACAAGGGCAAGATAAGGCTGTGTGTGTAGCGCAGTCGCAAGAGCAAGAAAATAACGTGATAGATTTTTATATGAAAAAAATCAATTGATGGGGCATAGTTATAATGTAACATTATCCCATAATAACAAGGAATATAAACTCAAAAACACAATGAGCCAACCAATAATTACAACTGATATATCGGCAGTTAGGCCGGTATTTAGCGAAGGCGCGGCCGAAAACATTAAAAGGTTTTCTCAACTAAAAAAAATGTTTGCCGACGGTCGTGAGTATGCAGTGCTTGCCGAGCCAGTGGCCGACGGGAAAGATAAAATAACATGGCATACCGAGTTTGATGGTACGCCAGAGCCATATTCTAAACTTACCGAAGAAGAGCAAGAACTCGCTAAAGGTAGGATAAAATATCAAGTTAACCGTTTGTTTAAATCGGCATTCAAGCAACTTTATCATGGTAACATGAAAGATGTTGAGGATTTGTTTAATATCCTTGATAGTTGTATTGAGATTCCCGATTATAATAATATCTATCGTGTTACGGACGTCTCAGGCAAAACAAATTACGTGCTTATAAAATGGGGTTTTACAAGCGACGACTTTAAAGCACAGACAGGACTTATAAAAAAACTTGTACCATTGAAAGTTGACACTATTAGATTGAAACTTATAAAAAACAAAAAGCCATTTGCTGGAGAGCAAGTTTGTCTCGAATATAAAAAGAAAGTTCAACACCTTACCACCGATAGTTATGGTTATGTTGAACTTGCAGATATTCCTCTTGGCGATAAGTTTTACGCATGGGCAAGTAGCGACAAGTCAACGCTTACCGAATATTTGTGTGATGGTAGCGATGAGTATCATTTGCTAATAGGTACACAGAGTACCGATATGGTTTTTAGTGTGTTAGACCAAAATAGCAATCCCCTTGCCGACACCGAGATAACGTTTACATACGATGGTAAGACATATTTTGAAACCACAGATGCTAATGGACGGATAACGTTACACAACATAGCTGAAGGAACGGAAATTACTGTTGTTCAGAAAAATAGCCGTCAAAAATTTGTTTGTAATCCAACTACAGTGGATTATGTTTTTCATGGAACACGTCCAGCGTCAGAAATAGAAGTTTCTGTTACCGATGATAGTGGACTACCAGTTAAAAGTGCTAAAGTAACTTTTGAATATCAAGGTAATGTTGTTGAACTTGATACCGACCGAGGTGGTAGGGCATCGGTTGATAATATGCCTGTTGATATTGAGTTTGCAATTAATTGTAAACTTGATGGCTATAATTCTGCAAAAACACGCTTGTTTACACATGAAGGAATTAATCTTGTTGAGCTTAAACTAAGAAAAATTTCACAAGCAGGCAAGATGGTAATTTCGGTGGTTGACGAAGGTGGAAATCCTATAGAAAATACTCTTATTCGTTGTGAAAACGATGACACTAAAACCGAAATTTATACCGATGAAGAAGGTAAAATTATTCTTGATAAAATAAATTTTGGTTCAGAAGTTATTTGTACTCAAGTTATTAATGGTCTTGCAAGCCATCGACACACATTTTTGTTTTCCGAAGGACAAAGTAAATATGTACTAAAAGGTAAAAAGATTCTTACAAAGTCGGGTATGACTTTGCTTGAAATTCATGTTATTAACAAAAAGAAACAAGATATACCTAATCTTAGAATTTCAATAGACGATGGTCACAATGTTATCAATCGTATAACCAACAGCGAGGGTCGTATTGTACTTCCTGAAATGGAACGTGGTAAAAAACAGACTATTAGTACGGAATATCGTGGTCAGAATACCGAATTAGAATATACATGTAGTCAAGAAAGTGAGTTACTAACTATCACTGTTGGACGTAGTCCATTGGGATTTTTGTTTTGGCTTATACCTTTGATTTTAGCAGGATTATTCTGCATTTGGAAATTTTTAATTCCAGCAGTGCAAGACTATATTGAAAATCGGCCTGTTGTGGTAGCTGATACTACTCAAAATGAGCCTAATAACAATGAATTAACACCTATTACTGAAACAGATACTTTAGGTTCTACACCTGTTGTTGAACCAGTTGTTGAGGTTCCAAAAGAAGGTTTAACTATCACAGTTATAGACGAAAATGGTAAAAATGTTTCAGGTGCTAAAATTGAGTTAAAATATGGTGCAGAAAAGTTAAATGGCACAACAGATGGCGATGGTAAATTTTCTTTTGATAAAGTACCTGCAGATTCAACTTTGCAGATAACTGCTAACGTAAAATCGTCGGATGGTAAAAAAGAATACCTTGGCACGTTTTATTATACTCCAGAAAAAATAATATCAATATCTACATTGTCGCAAGAGATATCTGACGAAATATTGCCATGTGGACAAACTATCAAGTCAAAAGGTTATCATAGTACTATTAAGACATTTGATGTTAAAAAAGCTAAGGGTACGTTGAAAATTTTGTATGATATGTTTGATATTCCAGATGAGATGATTGTTTATTCTGGTCCTGCGTCAAAGATAGACGATAGTAAGATTATTTATAAAACTGGTAAAGTAAAAGGTCCTTACAAAACTGCCAAGTTTTCGTACGATACACCCGATGGTATTATAACAGTGCGTATAAATGGTGGCGATAATTCTAAGACGCAATGGTACTTTAAAGTGTATTGTCCATAAAAAAGCTTAATAATCGGCGGGCATTTATAACGTGTCCGCCTTAAAAATATAACCGTTATGAACCTAATTGCAACAAAACAAATAGCCGACACAAGGTATATGCTTGGAGCGGCAGAAACCGCCTCTGGTCATTATAAACAGATACGAGCCACGTTTCCTGACGGCGATGAATACAAGGTTTTTGCCGAACCTGTTATCCTTGATGGTGGTTTTAGGATTTCGTGGATGACCGAGTATCCTGGTACTCCCATTTGTTATGATAAATTAACAGACGAGGAAAAGGCTATGGCGAGGGACTTGTTGTCTGATAAGATAAAAAAACTACTATCATCGTTAAAAAAATTTAACGATGATAGTATTGTCGATTTTATGTATAAGTGTATTGAAATACCAGGAATGTCAGATGTTTACCTTATACGTAAAGATGGTCAAGATAATGTGGTAATAACTCAATGGGGATTTGTTAACGATACACCAGGTGCAGAAAAGGGATTGTTGTATAAAATATTGAATGTTAAAAAGATACCGATGAATTTTTCGGTAGTTTATAGCGATAGTGAACAATCAGCACCATTTGAAGATATTATCTTTGAGTTTGATGGAAACACTATTTCGGCAAAATCTGACGAAAATGGAAAAATAGTGCTTGAAAAGGTTAAAGAAAATAGTTTTGTTAAAGCTTTTGAACCAGATGGAGAACAACGCATTAATATGCAGACGTTTACATGTTACGAAGATGGTAGATATAAAATAAAGGTTACGCCAAAACCTGATATGTTGTTTGTGGTTACAGATCAGAAACAAAGACCACTATCTGGATTTGAGTTTGTGTTTGAATATGGAGCATCACGGGTTACTGCAGTTTCGGACGCGGAAGGAAAGATGACATTAAAACGCATTAAATCAGGTACAACGGTAAGAGCTTTTCAATTGGTCAACCAACAACAGGATAATGTTAATACATTTGTTTGCAATCCGCAAACGGCATTTTATCCTATTGTAGTTAATGTTGAAGATGTAGTGGTTAAAGAACCTGAAACTCACAATATGCGTTTTAAAGTTACCGACGAGAAAAACAATATTGTAGCCAATGCCGAGGTAACTGTTAAATACAACGGAAAAACCGAAGTTTTACACACCGATGAGAATGGTTATGCGGTATTGCCCAATGTTCCGCCAGGTACACAAGTTGAAGTTAAAGCAAGGAAATAATTGCTGTTTTTGCCCTAATTTGGGTGGTGAAATTTAATGCCAAAGACAAATAATTATGAAAGGCGAAGAAAAATTTACATATTCCGACTTAGATGCTGATTATGTTGTTAAGTTAAAGTCGAAAAGTTATTGGTGGTTGCTTTTATTTTTGCTACTGCTTTTACCTTTGCTTTTGTTGTTGAGGTTTGACAAAACATTGGTGTTTAATACTATACACGAGCAAACAGGACAAAAGTTGAGTAATGTAAACGTAACATTTAGATATGTTGATAGATGTTTGTTTAAGACCTCTCCGTTGCGTTTTTTTACTGCCGACACCATTGTTTTTGATGCGTTAACTGACGAATCTGGAACAGCAATATTTACAAATGTAAACTATTCTTTGTATTCAAAATTAATTTATTCTGGCGATTTAAGTTTTGTTTATGCTGAGGGCCAATGTATTAGAGGGGACACTCTTTCTCCTAAATTTCATTCGTTAAAAAATTACGTTCCCGAAAATATAAAACTTGGTTATCGAGAATATGATGTTGATTTTTTAGTTGTTGATGCCGATGACAATCAACCATTGCCCGATGCAATGGTCGAATCGGAAATGACTGCAAGTCCTGATCCAAGGCGATGGACCAATGGTAGCGATGCCGACGGACGGTTTGTTTTAGAAAAAGTACCTCTCTGCGCAAGTCTAAATGTGGTTGCATCTCTTGATGGATATGCGTCTGACACCGTATCGGGCGATTTGGAATGGTTGTGTAATAACATTATTAATCGTACTTTGCGACTCAAACCGCTTGGTCAAACAATATCCTTTATTGTAAAAGATTTAATTTCTGGTCAGCCAATCCCTGGTGCTACGGCAAAGTTAATTGTTGTTGGTACTGGTCAAGAAATTACTGCTACAACCAACACCAATGGTACAGGTAAGGCTGCATTTGAGGATATATTATCAAATAAAACATTTAAAATAGAACTTTCGCATCCTAATTATTTTGATACCTTAACAGTTGAATACAAAACTGTTAAATTTGTAAAACTAAGCGAAGATCAACGTTCGGTATATATGCGTCCAAAAAATGAATCAATGGTTTTTCGCGATGTTGATGCTATGGGTAATCCGATAAAAGGTGTAAAAAATATTATTTATGTTAACGGTTCTAAAGTTGGCGAACAATATTCAAATAATATTGGATGTTTTACTGTAGGTTCGCTTGCATCAACTGATAAGTTGAGTATAAAGGCTGTTAAACCAGGTTATAAAACCAATAGTAATAAAATAAAAGATAAACTTTTATCTCAACTATCTAATCAAATAGATAGAGACATACCGTTGGAACTCAATTTTTTGCCAGGAGAAAGTAAACCAAAGAAAGATTGCGGTGTGCATTTTTCTGGTACGTTGCTTTCTGATGTTGCTGTTGCTGGTCATATAAGTAAAATTTATTCTCCAGACAAGTTTGGAGAGTATGTAGGCAACGGAGATTATCCCAACAATGCGTTGGCGTTTCCTAATGCTGTTAAATATACTTTTGATGCTATTGCTGTTGATAAAGGTACTCGTTTGGTGATTTATTCAAAACCAAATTTTGAAGGTGAAATAGTTTTGGATGTTACTGGTCCTGCGCTTATTAATAATGTTAAGTGGAAAAATGATAGTCGTATAGCATCTGTTAATACAAAAGATTTTGTGGGTGGTCTTGAAGCAAATTATCCAAAGGGATGCCGTCGTTGGAGCGATACCAATATGAACGAATGGGATAATGGTTCGGTGAAGATTACTTGTGGACACGAACCAACATTTTATCCTTCTACTCCGACACCAGTGCAAAACGACGATAAAAACGATAAGAAAAAAGATAAGGATAAAAAGAAAAAGAAGTAAGCAATGAAAAGATACTTTTTGATATTTATGTTTTTGATGTTTTCTGTTTTTTCGTGGGGACAAGATCAAAATTTTTACATTTATCTTTGTATTGGACAATCAAATATGGTTGGACAGGGCGAAATTTCAGAACAGGATTTAAATGTTTCTGATAGATTTTTGAATATGTCGGCGGCTCAATGTGGAGAACGAAAAATAGGAGAGTGGCAAAAAGCTGTACCGCCATTGTGTAGATGTGATACAAAACTATCGCCTGCCGATTATTTTGGACGTACAATGCTTGATTCTTTACCTTCTAATTATAGGGTTGGAATTGTTCATGTGGCTATTGACGGTTGTGCATTGCAACTTTTTGATAAAGACAAATATCAAGATATTGTTGCCACTATGAATGAAGATTGGCAAAAGTATGAACTATCATTTTATGATAGCAATCCTTATCAAAGGCTCATCACTTGCGCCAAACTTGCTCAAAAAGACGGTGTTATAAAAGGAATACTTGTCCATCAAGGCGAAACCGATGCGTATTCCGATCAATGGATAAAAAATTTGCAAAAAATATATACTGATATTCTTTCGGAACTTGGGTTGAGTCCCGAAAATGTGCCGTTGCTTGTAGGGCAGACTGCCAATTCAGATATGAATGGTGTTTGCGCTCATGCAAATCCAACTATAAGTAAAGTTCATAATTTTATTCCTACAGCATTTGCCATTTCTTCGTCAAAGGTGGCTGTTTCTAACGATAATGTACATTTTAGTGCGCAAGGGTATAGAGAACTTGGAAAGCGTTATGCTTTAAAAATGCTTGAGATTATGCGATGTGGTATTACCAATACAGATAATAAATTAGTGGGTTTTGAAAGTGTAGATGAAAGTTTTGTTGTTGATGTTTACAATTCTAAACTTTTGGCAATTAGTTCGTTGTCTGTATCTAAATACGTAGTAACAAGTTTTTCTGGAAAAGAAATTCTTTCTCTAACATTATCTAAACCTTTAAAAAAGATAAAACTTCCTCTTAAAAATATTGCAGATCGCCCGCTTATTATAACTTTTTATACTGATGATGGTAAGCATGTATCAAAAATGTTAACAAAATAGTCTTTGTTCTCGGTAACATGTTTAAAAACATAGAATTCCCCAGAAACGAGTTATTTTGTGTTAATCTAATATTGCAAAAATCGCAAAATGGTATTTTTATAGGTTAATAAATAGCTTTTTCTTTGCTAAATTATTTGTAATGGTTTGATGTCCAATTATTTATTAAATAATTAGGACATTTTTTTTTGGATATTTTTATCAAAACAAAAACGTATTATTTGATAAAAATAAGTTTATGTTTTTATATAAAAAAAACGGATTGATTTTCAATCCGTTTTTTTATACGTGGTACCACCAGGAATCGAACCGGGGACGCCAGGATTTTCAGTCCTGTGCTCTACCAACTGAGCTATGGTACCTCGTTTTTGACGTTGCAAAAGTAGATACGTTTTTTTTATTCTCCAAATTTTTTTGAACTTTTTTTTAAAAAAAGTAATATTTTTTTTTAACTTTCTACTAACATTTTGTTTTTCAATAACTTTTGTTCTCTGCTGGATTTTGCTTTTGCAAATTGTTCTGAATATAGCAAATAATCTTGATAATTTTCTTTGTTTTTTCCTTTCCAAATGCTTTTGCCTATGGTAGAGTACTTTACAAGTTTTTCGTATAAAGCGCATCCAAGTTCTCTACGTTCTTTAGTATGTTTGGTACGGTTTTGACGCGCAGTTTCCAAGTCTTTCATTGCATTTTTTAAATCTTTTATTCTTGTTTTAAAATCATCAATGTCGGCTTGTCCAAGACCTGATTCGGCAACTTTTGTGGTGTTTTGAACCAAATATTTATATATTTTTTCGGCAGTTTCTATCAGTTGTTGCGGGCGAACACCTGTAATTTTTTGACTTTTAAAGTTTTTGCGCATTTCTTCTTTGCTTGATACAATGCCGATATGTAGAAGCATATTTTTTATCTGGTTTCTTAAAATGTTTTCTCGGGCATTTTTTAGTTGTGTTTTGTCGCAGACTTTCTCCGCAAAAATTTTATCATCGGGATATTGTTCGTATTTTATTATATCGTCTGCCAAACGGTCTATATCAGATGTGTTAACTCCATATTTGTGAAAATATTCAATGTCTTTTTCCACCAAATTAATCACTATACGGCATCGCTCCGCTATCTCTTTGGCAGAGTAGTTGTAAGTTATTGGTTTATTCATTTTCTTATACGTTTAAATTTGAGCGTTGCAAATATAATAATTTTTTTTATGTTTTTTATAATTTTGATTTAAAAAAAATATAATTTTGCATTATGGTTTTAAATTATATTTGGGTTGGATTTTTTGCTGTTGGCTTTTTGGCAGCAATTGTTCGCTTTTTTATGGGCGAATCTGACGTTTTTACGCTTATGGTTGACAGTATTTTCGACATGAGCAAAACGGGTTTTGAAATTTCGCTTGGACTTACTGGCGTACTTACATTTTGGATGGGTATAATGAATGTTGGAGAACAAGGTGGTATGACAAATGTAATAGCAAAGATATTTGGTCCGTTTTTCCGACGACTTTTTCCTCAAATACCAGAAAATCATCCAGCATTGGCAAGTATTATTATGAATTTTAGTGCCAATATGCTTGGGCTTGATAATGCAGCAACTCCGCTTGGTCTTAAAGCTATGGAACAGATGCAACAATTAAATACTGATAAGCAACGTGCTTCTAACGCACAAATAATGTTTTTAACACTCAATGCTTCAGGTCTTACGCTTTTGCCAGCCACAGTTATGGTTTATCGTATGCAAATGGGGGCGGCTAATCCTTCTGATATTTTTATACCTACGCTTTTGGCAACAACTGCCAGTACTGTTGTGGGGCTTATTGCTGTTAGTATCTATCAGAAAATTAATCTTTTTAATAAGGTTGTATTAAGTTATGCTTTGGTGTTGAGTTTGATTGTTGGGTTGGCTGTATGGCTTGTTTCGGGGCTTGAGCAACAAGAAGTTTCAAGAGTGAGTAATATTGTTTCAAATGGCATTATTTTTATTATTGTAGTGGCATTTGTGTTAATGGCTTTTTTAAAAAAGATTAATGTCTATGAAGCTTTTATTGATGGTGCAAAGGATGGTTTTCAAACATCGGTAAAAATAATACCTTATATGATTGCTATGCTTGTTGCAATAGGTGTATTTAGGGCATCGGGGGCTTTAGATTTTATTTGTAATGGCTTGGCTACAATGCTTACTGCTGTTGGTATTAATGCTGATTTTATACCTTCGTTGCCAACTGCATTTATGAAACCTCTTAGCGGTAGTGGCGCACGTGGAATGATGATTGATTGTATGAAAACATACGGTGCGGATAGTTTTCCTGCTCGTATAGCATGTACAATGCAAGGAGCGGCTGATACAACTTTTTATATTATTGCGCTTTATTTTGGTAGTGTTGGCATTAAACAAACTCGCTATGCTGTTACCGTGGGATTGATTGCTGAGTTGGCTGGGTTGGTAGCTGCGGTGCTTGTTGGTTATGCTTTCTTTGGAAGTTGAAATAGTTTATTTGTTGATATGTTTAGCAACCACGCAACGGTAATTGTTGTGGCGTATATTGCAATGAGGTAAAGTAGTGGATTGTTGATGTATTTTTGTAAAAATATTACAAATATACCGTGTACAATATAGATTTCGTAAGATATATTGCCAACAAAATTTAATAATTTATTGGTTTTAAATCCATAAAAATATATTGTAAAAACAATAAGTAAGGGCATTATCCAAAACAAAACAAAATCTCCAAATGGAAGTCCAAGTTGTTTTTTACCATTTATAATTGCATATAAAAAAAACAAAGCTATAAATGTACTTAATGCTATTACACTGGATAAAGTATGTTTTATAAGGTAACTTTTTATTTTTTCTTCATAGTAGGCGTAATACATGCCAACATTTATAGCAAAAGTTGCAGAATACCAACATGAATCCCAATTTAAATTTATTATAACATACTCATAAATTGCTGTAAATATTAGCATTATCGCTAACGCTGTTTTTATCTTAAAAAACTTAAAACTAATATAATACACAGCGTAGTAGATAATTATTGTATAAACAAACCAAGTGAATGGGGTTGGGGTTTGTCCATTTTTTAGCCCGTTGAAAACATTTAACAGGTTGTAATGTTTGTTGGCAAGTTCATACACCGCTATTGTTACCAAAAGTGGAATTATTATTTTTTTTACTCTTTTGTTCCAAAATCCGCTAAGATAGTTTTTCCCTTTATTGAGATACGAAATCGTTAATCCATAACCTGATATAAAAAAAAACATCCCAACAACCATTGCTCCGAGATAAACAAAAAAATCTGACGGTGGCCATCCCGAAGGCATACTTACAAAAAAATGGTGCAAAACTATCAACAAAGCAAGTATTCCGCGTAATGGCAGTGTGTTGGTGGTGTTGAATGGTTGGGGTTGCCATTGTGTATCTTTTATTTTTAGTGATTTTGCTAATATTATAGCTATAAACACTAATGCCGTAAAAAACAGAAATTTCATTTGTTGCTAATGTTAATGTTTGGCTGCAAAATTATATTTTTATGCATTTACAGCAAAGTTTTTTTTATGGTGTTAGATAATCAATTACTACACATAAATTGTAATTTTAAGCGACTTTAATTGCTTTTTAAAAACAAAAAAATCATCCTTGAAGTATATTACCCCAAGGATGATTTTAATTTTTCGTGGGTTCTAAAAATTGCTTTTTCTGCGTTGTATTTCAATTTCAAAATGCTCATTTACAATCAGTAAACTGCGCTTTTTTAATTTCATACGCCTTGAAAAATCTAATTTTTAGAACTCCCCTTTAGTATTTGTATGCGCGTAGTGTTAATTTTTTTTTTGTTTATTTTTATCGTTTTAGAAGTTTGTATTTTACAAATCGTGGTATTGATAGTAATTTTTTGCCTAATTTGTAGTCGGTGGTGGTGCTAAAGTCGAACCGTTGATTGTCGATGTACGACATTATTTCTGTAAAAACATGTTCTTTGCTAAGTCCACGTCGTTCGCATGCTTTGTATCTTGCTTGCCATGCCCAGTATTGTGCTTTGTATGCGTTGAGGTTGTGTGATATGCTGTTGCTGTTGATGCGATAGTGGTAGAGATATTGTGGTATGCGTATTACTTGTCCTACTTCTTCCATAAGGAGTACGAGGTCGCGGTCGGTTACACGTTTGAGCGATATGTCAAGCCCTGGTGTTTGGTTGTATTTTTGTCTTGAAAATGCTGCAAAGTGGTTGGGTGTAAATCCAAACATTAGGATTTTGTTGTCGGGTATGTCGGTGGGATAGATGTATTTAGTTTCGTGGCTAAGGTCTTCGTTTGTTAGGTAGAAGTTGGTATATACCATCGAAAGGTTTTTGTTTTGGAGTAGTTGTTCCATTACCAATTCTACGGCTTGTGGTTCTACAAAGTCGTCTGGGTCGGCGAAGGCGAAATATTCTCCTGTAGAGAGTTCTATATTTCTTTTCTTGGTGTATTCGCTACCCATGTTTTTGTCGTTTTTGTATATTTTTATACGGTTGTCGCCGTTGGCATATTTTTCAACTTCGTTTAGTGAGTTGTCGGTGGATCCGTCGTCTATAAAAATTACTTCTATGTTTTTGTATGTTTGGTTTTTGATTCTTGGAAAAAAATCTGCAAAAAATTTTGCGTTGTTGTAATTGGCAACAAGTATTGAAAATAGTGGTTTGTTAGTCATTGTTATTCAGTTATTTGTTTGGTTCTGTTTAACATATTGTTGAAGTCGTTAATTATGCTTTGTTGAGAAAAACCGTATTGAATACCGAGTTTGTTTTCTTTGTTGTCTTGTGATAGCCGTTGATAAAATGTTTCGTGTCTTTTAAGAAGGTATTCTAACGACATATTTTTAAAATGAAATAACCTAAATGTTTTGTATCCGTATTTTACTTTTCCGATTACAGATTCTACATAATGACACCCTGGATAATATTTTATGCTTACAATTTTGTGAGGGTTGAATATTATTGTTTTGCTAAATGGTTCTGAATATTCGCCTTTTGTTTGTTGTAGTAGTGGTGTTTCTAATTTAGGAAACAGTTCACTTATCATATTGTATCCTTCAGTTTGGATTATTGTTTTGTCGGTTTTTTGTAGAGTTTGTTTTATGTCTTGTTTTGGTGCGGGGTAGAGTAGTTCGTCAATGTCGCAGACTATAACCCAATCTGCTTTGCCACGCGACTTTTTCCAAGCGTTGTTTTTTATTTTTAGATATTCAAAATCGTTTAGTTTACCGTTTGTTTTGTATGTTTTTATTTCAACTTTTGGGTTTTCTTTTAGTATTTTTAGTGTATTGTCGGTTGATTCGTTGTCGTATATTATTATTTTATCTGCAAATGAGGAGTAGTGTTTTAGATAAAATGGAAGGAATTTTTCTTCGTTCCAACAAACTGAATATACGTGTATTATTGGGCTATTGATACCTTTTATTTTTTTGCTAATGTTTAATTTTAGTTTAAGACATTGCAATATTGTAAGCATAAAGTATTTGTATAGCCTTGTGATATTTTTGTTGAAAAAATTTTTCATTGTTGTTGGTTTATTTGTTTGGCATCTTTTAACATTCTGTAAAATTCGTCGGTTATTTCTTTTTCTTTCATAAAATAGTGCATACCCATTTTTTGTTCTATGTTGTTTTTTGACATACGATTAGCAAATGTTTTGTAGCGGTTTATTATATATTCCAATCCCATTCGTTTAAAGTGTAAGAGATAAAACTGTTGTTCACCATATTTTACAATGCCGATTGGTTCGGCCTCGTGGCAACCGGGATAGTAATTTATTTCTACTATTGAATGTGGGTTGAAAATTATTTTTTTGTCAAACCATTTTGATTTTACACCTTTGGTTTGATTGGTAAGAGGCTGGTCTGTTGTAGGAAATGTTTCTGAAAGCATTTCGTATCCTTCGGGTTTGAATATTGTTTTGTCGGTTTTTTGTAAGGTTTGTGTTATATCTTGTTTTTGTCTTGGATAGAGTAGTTCGTCAACATCGCATACTATAACCCAATCGGCTTTGCCACGCGACTTTTTCCAAGCGTTGTTTTTTATTTTTAGGTATTCAAAATCGTTTAGTTAGATCGGAAGAGCACACGTC
>CALFIU010000163.1 GCA_937877455.1 uncultured Bacteroidales bacterium | reverse complement strand
TTACTATGTACGACAAGTGGCTATTTGTCCTGAAAAACCTTCCGAAACTTCTTGACCGTCCCAAGGAATTGCAGGAGCGTGTGTTCAAGAAACTATTTGAACAGGCGGAAATAGCCATGCTAAACGACAAAGAATATTCCGACTACGAAGAGAGCCTTCATAATCTTTGGGACATCACCAACGCCATGAGTGACGCCGAATCTAAAGGTTTCGGCAAAGGAAAGGAAGTTGGCATCGCAGAAGGCCGTGCAGAGGGCCGCGCAGAGGGTCGCGCGGAAGGCCGTGCGGAAGGTGCAAAGCAACAAGCAGTCGAAACAGCCCGAAAAATGAAACTTCGTGGCTATCCCGCAGATGTCATCGCTGATATTACCGGCTTCACCCCTGACGAAATCTCAAAAATTTAACACAAAAAATTTGCACAATTCGTCATAATTACTACATTTGCAATATGAAAATCAATACCAAATAAGCCCATGAACGCATCGCATCGCATCGCATAAATACACCCTTAAACACCTTGAAATTTCGGTGGCGTTTGCGCCACAATATCATATTTTAATCCCTTGAGGAACGGATTCATAGAATTCCGCTCCTCAAGGGATTTTTGTTTAATTTTTTAATATTTAAATTATGATTAAATCAAAAATTCTATTGCTGAGCGCATTATTATGCGCAGGCACGCTCCTTGGTACATCATGTCATAAGGACAAAGACGATCCTGTTGTTGACAATACCAACACCGAACAGAGTGACCCAACCAATTCCCAAAACCAGCAGGGTGAAAACAACCCCGAAACCGTATCTGTTACGAGCGTAACACTTGACAACACATCAGTAAGCCTTGAAGTAAACAAGACATTGACGCTCACTGCTACCGTATCACCCGACAATGCCACAGACAAAACGGTTACATGGTCATCGAGCGACGAAACGGTAGCCACAGTAGAAAATGGTAATGTAACGGCAATAAAGGAAGGCGAGGCAACTATTACAGCCAAAGTTGGAGACAAGACAGCCGAGTGTAAGGTAACTGTATCTGCGCCAGCAGCAAAGACAATTACTGTTTCTGTTGATAGCGATGATGCTACTATAAAGCCCACGTTCACAGAAGATAACGTTACAGCCGAACTCAAAATGACCATCAGCGAAGGTACTACCACACTTGGCACATTGACCTTGCAAGATGCCGACGGTAATTTCAGCGGCGAACTAACAACTGCACCGTCCGCAGACGGCGTAACCCTCACCGCCATAATCACAACCACAGGCGACGCCACCTCTTCCACCGTTTCCATTACCGACTTGATGGAAAAATGCGCCCACACCTACACTGGCACATTCGCCTACAAGACCGACACCAAGGTTATGCTCACCGACGACAAGGCGTACATCGAAATCTTCATGTCGCCCTTGCAGCACAACATCGACGTGACTATCGGCAGCGACAAGCAAAACTTCGCAATGTCCGACGATGGCAAAGTTTGGATTGCGGTTGACGGCGGCACTAAGTTCACCATGAACTTCACCAACGAGAAAACCACCACAGCAGGCAGAATCACTACAATCAATCGTGAAGGCTTGGTTGACCTTGGACTTTCCGACGGAACGTTGTGGGCTGACAAGAACGTTGGCGCAACGACATACGACGGAGCGGGCGAATATTACAACTTCAACGCTGCGCAGACCGTCGTTAGCGGCAATTTGTCTGTACCCAAGGGCGGCACAGCAAGTGCAGCCGACAACGATTTTGCCAAACTAAAAAATGGTTGCACTTGGACATGGACAAATGGCTATAATGATGGGTCTCAGACTGGTTATATTGTCTATAAGCAAGGCGGCAGCGACATGTCCAAAGACGCGCACATTTTCCTTCCGGCTGCGGGTTACCGCCTCGGTGGCGCTGTCGTCGTCCTTGGCTACTTCGGCGGCTACTGGTCGTCCACGGAGTACGACTCGGGCTACGGGTTCTACCTGGGCTTCGACTCGGGCTACGTCGACCCGGACGACTTCGTCCGCCGCGACATCGAGTTCTCGGTTCGTGCGGTGCGGCGCAAGTAATCAGTCATGTTTCGGAAACCGAACCAGATATTTTTATACTGCCGAAAAAAACACAACATTTTTCGGCAGTCATTTTTTTGCAAATCACGAAAACATATCTTATCTTTGCCGACAAAGAAATTAAACCGCAAGATATTATGGCAAACGTAAAAAACTAATGAAAAATGATGGATATATTAACATTACTTACTGGCGGAGGAGTGCTAGAGGTGTTTCAAATCGGTTTTTTGCCGACAGAGGAAGACTTTATGGAACTCAGTGCGTCTCAATATGATTCATATTTTAGAAAAATAGGCTATACTGACGAAAAACTTTTCACACTGTTGCCTCAAGATCCACAAAAACAGGGCTACGACGATTTTGAAGGTCTTAATGTGTGCACAGAAGGAGAAAAGAACCTGTTGTTGTGTGGTGTCGCTATGATAGAGAAGCATTGCAAGGATTCCAAGAAAGTGTTTGACAGCGACTTTGAGAAACTGAAATATACAGCCAGAACATTTCCTGATGTGTTCAGTAAAGGGACTAAATTTGAAAAATATCGCAAGTATCAGGCCGATTTGAAGGTCGTAAGTAGTGATTGAAATATGATGATTGGATTGGTCGCTCGCGAGATTATTTTTGCATTTCCCGAAAACTTCCATTATATTTGCGTCAAAACTAAAAGCACAGATTATGGCTATTTCACTTGACGACTTGTCCCGCAAACTGCCTATTGGCGTACAGAGTTTTGAAGACCTTAGGAAAAACAACTGTCTGTACGTCGATAAGACCGACTATGTGTATTACCTTGCACATTCCGGCACCAAATCCTATTTCCTCGCCCGTCCGAGGAGGTTTGGCAAGAGCCTTTTCGCCAATACTTTGAGGGCATATTTTGAAGGCAGAAAGGAGTGTTTCGACGGTCTGAAAATCAGCAAATACGAGAAAGATTGGATTAAATATCCGATTGCATATTTTGATTTTGTTGACGGCGACTATTCTGAGCCAGAAGAGTTGATTTTCAAAATCACATACGTTTTGAGCCGCTTTGAAGCCGAAAACAACATCAAGTTTGACGAATCCGTTATTATAGGATTGGAAATAAAAGACGATGAGAATCCATTTGCGAAACGCCTTGCAACACGTTTTGCATACGATATGCAAGTGATTAGCGAAAAGACTGGTCTTAATACTGTCATTATCGTTGACGAATACGACAACCCTCTGATTACGAGTGAGAACCTTACCGAGAGCAAAAAAATCTACCGAGGATTTTTCTCTGTTCTCAAAGCCGCCGACAAGTACATAAAATTTGCGTTCATAACAGGTGTCACCAAGTTTGCCAAGACGTCGATTTTCAGCGGGACCAACCAGCCGGAGGACATCACGGATGATGAAAATTTTTCGGCGATATGCGGCATTACGCACAAGGAATTGATAGACAATTTCACGCCTGAAATTGAAAAATTTGCCAAGAAGAAGAATCTTACATTCGACGGCTGCATTGCGGAGTTGAAGCGTTGGTACGACTGTTACCTTTTCCACGAGGACGGCGAAAAGGTCTTCAATCCTGTCAGCCTTTTTAACGCCTTGAAGAAGAAGGATTTCCAGAATTATTGGTACGAGACCGGCAACCCGACAATCCTGATGAAACGCATCCACAGCGGCTATTACGATTTCCGTCGGTTTGTCAACGATGTGTCCTATCCGAAAGACAAGTTGAAAACTTACAAGGACGACGACCTGAACACGGACTTGATACCGTTGCTCTATTACACAGGCTACTTGACGATAAAAAAATATGATTCACCGTTGCGCCTTTACACGCTTGGTTTCCCGAACAACGAGATTGAACTCAGTTTCTTGAACGGTCTGGCTGACGAGTTTTACCGTGCGCCAAACGACGTGATGGGGTTCAATTATGCGGATTTCTTGCAGGATTTCTATTCTGGCGACATTGAGAGCCTGATAGGACGTTTCCAGGCGTTGTACAGCACGATTCCGTATGCCAACAGCGACAACGACAAGTGGGTTGAGCGCGATTTTCAGAACGTGATTTTCTTGGTATTCACGATTTGCGGGCAGTTTGTAGTGTCGGAGTACCATTCGTCGAAGGGCAGGGCTGACACGATTGTAATGAACGACAAGTTCGTGTATCTCTTTGAGTTTAAGATGGACAGCGATGCACAGACCGCCCTCGACCAAATCGACGAGAAAGACTACGCCGGACGTTTCAAGATGGACGGCAGAAAACTCATCAAAATTGGCGTCAACTTCTCGAGCAAAGAGAAGAATATCGTAGATTGGAAAGTGGCGTGATTTTTCGGCGGTCTTTTTTTTGCATTTTCCGAAAACTTCCATTATCTTTGCCGTCAATCAAATAACACTGCAACAGATTATGGCAAAATACCTCAATCCAAAAGTCGATTTGACATTTAAGAAAGTCTTTGGCGAGCATCCCAACCTCGTCAAGAGCCTTCTCAACGCCTTGCTGCCGTTGCCGGAGGGAATGGAAATCGTCAAGGTGGATTATCTTACGCCCGAAAATGTCCCCGAAAACCCCTCGAAAAAATATTCCATCGTAGATGTCCGCTGCACCGACAACAAGGGGCGTGGCTTCATCGTCGAGATGCAGTCGTATTGGAACAGGGAGTTTTTTTCGCGGACCATATACAACGCTGCCTCTATGTACACCAAACAGTTGGAGAAGGGCAACCCGTTTGAGCGATTGAAGGAGGTCTATGCGCTTGCTCTTGTCAACGACGAGGCGTTTGATTACGAGGGTGATGACGACTACATGCAGGAGTTTTACATCACCAACAAGAAACATCCCGAAGACCGCCGCAGTGATTTGTCGTTCATCTTCGTGGAGCTCGTCAAGTACAAGCCCAAAGACCGTGGCAGCCGCGCCATCAAGGAATTGTGGCTCAGGTTCCTTACAGAAATTGACGAATCCACCAAAAAGGCTGACGACGTTTTGCTCGAAAACCCCGAAATCAATCAGGCATTGGAGATACTCGAAACCTCCGCCTACACCGATGCGGATTTGTATGTCTATAACGACGCTCTTTTGGAGATAATGACACAGCACAACGCAATGAAACACGAAAGAGAGGACGGATACGCAGAGGGCCGCGCAGAGGGCGCAAGGCAACAAGCCCTTGCCATCGCTCGCAAAATGCTCGCCAAGGGAATGTCCGTTGAAGAAATTTGCGAAATGACAGGTTTCCATGCCGACGAAATCTCAGAAATATAGCGCACAAAACTGGCTTATCATATCTCATTGCTCCAAAAATATAACGATGGACAAAACTTTTGAAGAACAATACAGAAGTTGCCCGATACGCAACGTCATAGCCCATTTTGGCGACAAGTGGTCGCTCGTTGTGCTGTATTCGATTGGAGCAAGCGCAACGGGCGTTCTGCGTTTTAGCGAGTTGAAAAACGTCATGACCGACTGTTCGCAAAAAATGCTCTCCGCCACGCTCAAAAATCTCGAACAGCACAATCTCATCAACCGCAAGGTTTATCCCGTTGTTCCTCCAAAGGTGGAATATTCGCTTACAGAAACAGGCAAGTCGCTCATGCCAGCCCTGAAACCGCTGATAGATTGGGCTTTGGAGCATTTCAACGATGTGGCGGGGTAAGATTTTATTTTATTACTGTCCGCTAAACGCTTTTGCCGTGCGTCACCAAAAAAAGGGGTTGACCTTTTGAAAATCAACCCCAAAAATTTACCTTTGTGTCGTC
>CALFIU010000162.1 GCA_937877455.1 uncultured Bacteroidales bacterium | reverse complement strand
TTTTTAATTCCCCCATTCGTTCCGAGCAGTCTTTGATATTCAACGCCATTAACACTAAATCCTTTTGAGTTTAAAAGATCATAGTCACGGTTGCTGTCCATAATGATGCATATGTAGTCCTTCTGATATTGAATGTCATAAAGCGTCTGATACAGATTACGGAGCAGCGCCTTTGATTCTGGAGATCTTTTCTTCTTCCTGACTTCACGCATCTTTCGCTTGATTTCTTTCGCCTTATCATCCGAGTCAGTCGTTCCGTTCAATTCGTCAATGAAGCGTAGGATTTGGCTGTCATTGAGAGATACGATGCATTCTGGATAATCACGCATCGCAACGTCTAACGGCAGATTATATTTGTAGTTTGATTTCTTAATGTCTCTTGAATGCAGTTTATATACAAATTTATGACAATGCTTTTGTTCTATTGTAGTAACCTCCTGCAAGATAATATTTCAATTTGCCGTATAACGCGCCAGAAGGCGATTTAAGACGCTTTTGTGTCGCACCCTATAATTTATACCTTGAAGGTATTAAAACGCGAAATAGGGGCATCTGCGTGCGTCAGAACGGCAAATAAATAATTTGTGTTATCTTGCGTTATTTATATAGTTTTAATTTCAGTCATTATACTTGGCTTGTTCGCGCATCAACCATTTTGATGCAAGCTCGAATTCTTTCTGCCAATTATATGACTGGTCAATTTCTTCGTTATTGTATTTTACCTTATCAATAAATAAATAGACACCTGAATGCCAGTTTCCGTATTTGTCCTGATACCGCCTCTGTTCTTCGCTATGGATTAAACCAAGAGAAGAAAGTGTATTCAACGATGCGGATACGGCGCGAGATGATAATCCTAATTTATTCGGAAGTTCGCTCAGATGACAGAAGTAAACCTCTGGCTGTTTATCGTTCCTGTCTGTCCGTTTATAAGAATTCAGACGAAGGAGAGCAAGAAGCAGGAGAGAAGCAGTTTTGTTGCTCGCGCTTTTTATGATTTTTATGTACTCGTCATATCTTATGATCCCAAACGGAGCTTCATCCATTTTTGAAAGCGCTTGATACTTGATGTATCCCTTCTGCTTTCTTATTACTTTAATATATCCCCCTTCCACAAGGAAAGATATGAATGACACAAACTCGTCATTGATTCTTCCTTTTTGCGCGTTCGGTCTGTATCCTATTGACTTAACCGCTTCATTTATGATTATAATAAGATCTCTGGATCGTGATACTGCGAAATATATGTAAAGATAGAATAGGACTCGTTTCTCGCCAAGGTCTTTGTTGTATATTATCGCTCGTGGAATTTTGCCGACAATCACTCTTCCTCCTTGCAAAAATGTTAGCTATAAGGTAACGAAAATGACAACTCATATTAATAATCTATACAAGAATATATTATTGTATAGAAACAACTATATATGTATTCACTCTATACAAGTATAGAATGATTATATTCCTATATGTTCATACATATATAGTTGTGCCATTCGGTTGAAATAGTCGTATCTGATTTGAGATCAAACCACAGGAGAAACCTATTATTTTTCACCGATACCATATTATCATAAAGAACAAAATCTTGTCAAGCATTATTTTGTATTATTATTTATCGTATTTTCAGTGTCTTTTTATTTAAGATAAATTTCAATCGGGATTGCCTATATTGTAATTTGATCGTAAATCCTAATTTTTCACCAAACAGATTAAATCGGCTATTTTAGTGGGTTTTCTCAAAAATGTTTAATTTTTAAAAATTACATTTTTATGTGCAAAAATTTATGGTCGATTTTTGCTTCGGTGAGTTTGTTCGGTTGCCGAAGATGGTATAAATGTAAAGTGGCAGATTTAGTATGTTTAGAAATTTTATTCTTGATTTTCGGGCGATTTCGATCATGAATTGATTTTGACTATTTTAGTATATTTAAAATTTTTCGGTGAAGTTTTCGTTAATTGGCAGAATTAGTCAAAATTGAAAATCGGGTTGAGGTGTAAAAAATTTTTATTGGAATTGGGGAATTTTGGGATTGTGACAGTGATGAATAGCGCCTGACTGCACCACGTTAAAGCGCTAAAGTTTTCAGAACTTAAACCGTATCCCCTATAATTGAGTATACAATTAACTGAATTGATTAACATACTATTTTAGTATGTTTTCTCTGTATTGCTGCCTTCTCTGGCAAGTCTGAAAAAGCACAAAAAACGGACTTACTTCATCGGAGTAAAGCGTTAAATTTTTTGGTAGGATTGCACAAAAAAATATAATTTTGAAAAACTACCAGTTTTTGATAAAATGCCTATTTTATCGGGTTTTTTTGAAGTTCTTAAAAATCGGGATTTTTTGCGTTTTTGTGCATTTTCGACAAAAAAAGTTATCCACAAAGTTATCCACATTTTATCCACAATTCACTAAAGTTATCCACAATTTTCCAAGCTTATCCACAATTTACAGTCAAGTTATCCACATTTTCTAAAAGTTATCCACAATTTAACGTATATCGCGCAATTTTCAGAAAATAAGCACTCTCGCCTAATGAGTGCTAAAATGTGATCCGCTGCCTGTTTTAGCACTCGCAGCGATAGAGCGCTAATCAAGATCCTGTCTGTTTGGTTAGTCGTTCCTAACTCGCTCTGACTTTCGCGCTTTACAGCATTAAAGTAATCGCTGCCGAGTTAGTGTCATCTAACCTATCATCCGCAAAAAATCCATGTTTTCAAAAATTTAACAATTCGTAACAAAAATTTAATATTTTCAAAAACTGGTATTTTCTGCCTGTTTTGGCTGCCTGTTTTCAGTCTGAAAAGAAAAGATTTTTTTGTTTGCATTATATAGAAGAAACGCGCTCAAGATCGGCATAAAAAATCATGGTCAAAATCAGTGAAAAACAGGAGGAGACTCAAAATGCCGAGAAACGTTGATTTTACGCGGTTTTTTGGTCATTTTTCAGGGTAAAAATCAGGGTAAAATTCACTGATCGAAACGGACTTTTTGATTGTGTTTCTTCTATATAAGGGAAAAGAAAAAAGCCTGTTTTCATGCCAGAAAACCGGAATTTTGCAAAATGCACAATTTCAGCCTGGACTTTTGTGCAAAATGTCAAAGTTTTTGAAAATTGAAAAATAATGCAAAAAAACGTTTGACGATATCTATTGACGGTGTTATTGTATTGACAGAACCTAATAAACCACATACACAAACACACGACAGCGCGACAGGCGCGGAGAGGAGATCAAGATGGCAAGAACAATCGTTACATGCACAAAATGCGGAGCACAGGGACACAAGGATATGATGAAGGCTTATAGCAAGAACAATCGTGGTCAGCGCGTTGCGTACATTTGCCAGAGATGCGCACAGGAAATGCACAGCTACTATGACGAGAATAACGAGCTCCGAGGAGCAGATACCGTTCATCCGTTCACATATGGGATGGAGCTTGAGACGAGCGGATCGACAGAAAAAGCTCGCGGTGAGCTCGCCGAATACAAGTTCATGCCGAGCCACGATAGCACCGTTGATGTTGAATTCAAGAGCCCGATCATGAACAATCTCAAGAGCCTGTCCCATCTGGGCAAGGTACTTGACAAGATGCTCGCAAACGGCGAGATCGAGATCGACAGTTCATGCGGAACACATTTTCACGTAGGACACAACAAACTCAACGCCGAGACAATGGGATATGTAAGACGGTTTTACAATAGCCTGTTTGTTCCGCTTTGCGAGGAGATGCAGAGACATCCGATGGAGACAGAACAGCTGTTCGGTCGCAATTTCGGATACTGGAGCGATACAATCAACATGCACAGCGATGCGATGGATCACACAAATTTCATCAACGTGCAGCACAACGTAACACTTGAATTCAGAATTGCATACTTCAGGAGCGGCGCACAGTACATGAGAGTTGCGAAACTTGCCACAAAGATCACCGAGGCGGTCATGAACAATTTCGTTGAACACTTCAACGATAGCGAGTGGGACCACAGCAGATACGCAACGATCCGCGAGTACAGACTCCACAAAGCACAGGTTGCAGCGCAGAAGATCGTCAAGGCTTATTTGAAAGCGATCAATGCATAATACAAGATAACACGAGACAGGCGATTGCTCGCCTGTCTTTTCTTTTGCCTGTCGCGCTTTATCGCTTTACTCCGCTAAACTCCCGATTGTCCGCGCTTTTCCGATGTTTTTCAAAACTCCGTTTTTCTGCTCCGCAGCCTGTTTTCGTTTTTCAAAAACGTGCTTTTTGCTGCCGATCCTGTCCAGCTCCGCAACATTCCATAGTTTTTCAAAACGCCGATTTTTTGCAATCACTCGCCGAGCGCTCCGCAAAAAAAATCCCAATTTTCAAAAACAATCATTTATCGCGCCGAGCCTCGCAGCTTTTCCCGATTTTCAAAAACAATCATCCGCGTTCCTGTCGTTTTCCAAAACGCGCAATTCCTGCCGTATCTGCCGCGAGTATTATAGTTTTCCAATCTGCCGTTTTCCCTTTGGTTTTTAAAATCAATATATTTCTGCCGTGCGCCGTTTTCGTTTTCCAAAAATTGCATTTATCGCGCCAGTGCTGCCGAGCTTGCATAGTTTTCGAATACCATGATTTTCTGTTGTGTCTGTTTTCGCCGCCTGTCGTTTTTGAAATCTATGATTTTCTGCATTTGGTTTTTGAAATCCATGATTTTCTGCATTGCGCCGAGATCGTCACGTATTATTGCGCGTACTGGAAAACATAGTTTTTCAGAATTGCGGAAAATTGCAACGCCTCGCAGCTGGAAAAACAGATTTTCGCATTTTTGGAAAATTAAAACGGATCACTCGCCGAGCATCCGCAAAAATTTGAGATATTGGAAAATTATCCTTTTGGTTTGCCAGTCTGGAAGATTTGCAAGCGCCGATCATAATAAACATACTAATATAGTATGTTTATATTGGAAAATCTCTAATAAAATGATGTTTTTATTGTATATTGGAAAATTTCAATCAGATATCATTATATGGAAAATTTCATTCGGAAAATATAAAGATAAATCAAAATAATACTTGACAGCGCGGAAAATCGGAGTTATAGTCAAGACATAGTAAATAACATACACAAAAACACACAAACACAGGAGGAAAAAATCATGACAAACGCAATGATTATTCTGATGGAGTCCGTAAAGCTGATGGAAGAGGGAAAGCTTCAAGGGACAGGAAAATTTATCGAAGTCGAGACTCAGGACGGAAAAAAGCAGCTGGAAATTCCCGAAACGATCCACACATACGCAAAATGGAAAGAACTCGGTTATCAGGTTCGCCGAGGGGAAAAATCCGAGATCAAAATTCAGGTTTGGAAATATCGCGGAAAAACGCAAACAGATGAGGAGTCAGGGGAAACAATCGAAACTGGAAAATGTTTCATGAAGGTTGCGTCATTCTTCACAATGGCTCAGGTTGACGCAATAGCGACAGCATAACAGGAAAATCAGGGAGCGCCGAGAGGCGTTCCTTTTTTTTGTCTGGAAAATTTCGATCATCTGGAAAGTTTAGTTTTGCAAAATGCGGAAAAATTGTTATTGCTCTGATTTGCTCGTGCAGAAAATTCTAATTTTCAAAAACATAGATTATATGTATATATGTACAATGGAAAATTTAGTTTTGGAATATATGGAAAATTTGCATTGATACATACAGAAAATCATAGTATTGGAAAACTTAGATTGTATGTATAGATGGAAAATCTCAAGTATATACAATGGAAAATTTCATACATACATAGATGGAAAATTTATATGGAAAATTTCAAAAATTATCTTGACATACTTATTGGATGGAGCTATTATATCATCATAGCAAGTAAACGACATACACACATAGCACACAGGAGGCAAACACAATGAATAGAAAACAGATCATCGAGTTCTGCAATCAGAACATTTTCAATCAGGTAAACAATCAGGTTTCACAGTTCATGGATTGCGCCGAGGTCGTGAAGATGGTTAGCAAGTGGCGCATCGGAAAACTTGCCAACACGGAAATGATCGCAAAGGTTGATGATGGTTTCTTGTTCATCAACGGCGAGAAGGTCGGAAGGATCGCGCCGAAGATGCCGAGAGTCAGCTACAGCGCAAGCGCGGATTATTGGGAAGGTCGCATTCTTGCGAGACAGGAGGCATGTTATGATTAACCTGTTCAGGAAAAAGAAACGGACGAGCGCGGAAAGTCTGGAAGAAATCAATCGCAGCTTGGAAAAGATCACGAAAAGATTATATCAGGAAAATCAAAAAGCAATAGAGGAATTCTACAAGGAGCGCCGATAAAGCGCTTCTTTTTTTGTCGCTGGTTTCCGCGTTCAGGAAAATATGGTTTTTGAAAATTAGAAAATTCTGCGGAGCGCTCAATTCGCAACAGCAGAAAATCATGGTTTTAGAAAACCATGTCCTGTTGCATAGCAACAGAAAAATCAAGTTTTCAAAAATATCGGATTATCGGAGCGCCGAGCGGATCGGAAACAGAAAATCGCATTTTCTAAAAACTATTGCGCGTTTTCTGCCAGTGAGAGCGGATCGCGACAGGCAAAAAAATAATTCAAAAAAAATTTTGAAAAACCTATTGACAAACAAAACAGACGGAGTTATTATTACATCGTAAACAAGATACACAAACACACCAAACAAAACGAATGGAGGATTTAATCATGACTAAGACAACAATCTGCATCGGACTCCTTGACAAGGATACAAAGCATCAGGAAATCACAACGATTGACGCGTTCAAGATCGCAGCTAATATTTTTGCACAGACAACAGGCGGCGCGACAATCACCGAGGGAACTGGAGTTTACACACATGATGATGGTACGGTCGTAATCGAGCCGACACTGGTATGCGTGATTTACGGATCGGATCAGGCGACAATAGAGAAAGCGGCGAGCATGGCAAAGGTAGCACTCAATCAGGAGTCAGTAGCCATTGAAGTATGCGAAAGTAATAGCAGATTTTTCTAAAAGCAATACAAGATAACACGATATAGAACAGGCGAGCAATCGCCTGTTTTCTTTTTGCGCGGATCGCATCTGCGCGACAACAGAAAAATCGCGTTTTCAAAAATTAAATCTTTTTGCGGATCGCCGTGCAGATTATCGGAGTTTTCCAAAACGATAATAACAGGATCATAGTTTTTAAGAATTACAATTTTCTGCATCGGTCGATGGATCAGGCGCAGAAAATTTGAATTTCAAAAAACATAAGATTATCGCCGAGCGGCTGGAGCGGATCGTTGCCAGTGGCAGAAAATCGCCGTTTTAAAAATCTAAAAATAATTCAAGATAAGTATTGACAAGCCGGAAAATCCGAGTATAATCATAGATAGTAAAACACATACACAAAACACACTAAACCGATGGAGGTACACACTATGTTGACACTTGAGCAGATCATGAACGAGAGCATTTGGGTTGCTAAGATGAATGGATACCGCATGAGCGGAACGTATGAAGAAATGAAGCCATACGCGGACAGCGAAGATTGCAGAGACTTCGATCTTTGCGCAGAACAGCCCGAACATCTGAAAGACTTCTATGATAAGTATTTCGCGCATCATGGTTTCATTACAGTTCAGGACTTTTATAATCAACATTATAACAAGCCCGAAAAGACGAATGACAAGGTTTTATATGGCGCGTTGCGTCAGCTTTACGCTTGCCAGACAGCGGACGAGATCGCCGAGGGGACTGCCAATCACAGGAATGGCGCAGGATTTAACGGAGTCGATGCCGGGATCATGACAAGCTTTTGCGAGTTCCTTAATCGCACAGGTTTTTTGACAGTCAAACAGAAAGCAATCGCCAGAAAAAAGATGGTGAAGTACACAAGACAGCTAACTATATTAGCGAATGCGTGAGGGTTGCGAAAGCAATCCTCTTTTTTTTTATGCGGTCGCGCAACAAATCAATGTTTTTCAAAATTCAATTTTTCTGTTTCCATGAAACGGTAGACATGGTTTTTCAAACCATGATTTTTCCGCTATGTTTAACGCAGATTTTCCACGTTTTGAAAAACTATGGTTTTCTGTTTAGATCGTGCCGAGATCAGCAGAAAATTTCAGTTTTGGAAAACTAAAGAAATCCGCGACACGAGGCGCAGAAAATCCGAATAAAGAAATACAAAAATTATTTTGAATTGCCTATTGACAAATCAGAATCGCCGAGTTAATATGATTACAACAAGTAAATCACATACACACAAAGCGCAGGAGGCTATTATGAACGAACAGAACATTCAAGCTTATAAGGATTATCTTAATCAGGAGATCGAAAGAGCAGCGCACAGTTTTGATGAAGCTAAAGCGAAAGCAATCCGCGAGCTGGAGAATATGACAGTCTGGACAGCGACAGAATACGGCGCAGGATATGCAAGCCACATTGACGAAGTAACCAGATGGGCAGCTGAAGTGCAGAAACTCAGTCAGGTATACAGAGTTTTTGAACGTGCGGAAAATAACGAATTCCAGAAAATCACAATCGGATCGGAGGATAAATAAGATGGCAAAGACAGTGAAAGAGTACGCGGAAATTTTAAAGGCAGTTTTAAAAATGCAGATTGGATACATTCAGGAAAATCCGCGATACGATGATAGCGAATATCTACAGGGTCAGGAAGAAGGACTCAGAATAGCACTGGAAAAGATCGAAGCATCTAATTTCTTGATGGAAGATTGAAGGAGGAAAACACAATGAAAGATTGTATGCATTGCAAACATTATGGATTTTATAAAGGCGCTTACACAGGAACAATCTATTACGAATGCGAATTGAAGCGCAAACATGCGGAAAACTTAACGAAGGATGAAATGTTGGAAATGATAAGGCATCCAGAGAAACAGCCTTGCAGCTATGAAAGTGGAAAACCTGTTGACATGGGCATAACATATGACGATTGAAAGAAAGAGCGGATAATCCGCTCTTTCTTTTTGCACAAACAGAAAATTTGAATTTTGCAAAACAAAACAATTCTGCATTTGGTTTTGTAAAACTCGGAAAATCTGAAGAGTCAGCAACAGAAAATCTTGATTTTCAAAAACAAAAGATTATCGGGATCGCGCCGAACAGAAAATCTCAATATTGAAAAACTATTCTGGATCAGCTGCGGAAAATCCCAATTATAAAAAATAATAAATAATGCAAAATAAGTGTTGACATTCTAAAATAAGTGAGTTATATTATAGTCACAAAGCAAGTAAACAATATACACACGAAAGGAAAGCACCATGAAAGCAGATCAATTAGTTATCGGAAACAAGTATAAATCAACAGCGTTCGCCCGGAAAGTCAAGCTAATAGCAATCGACAAAGTATGGGAAGATGGAACGGCGAGCGTGACGGTTGAATATTACGGAAAATTATATTGTGATTGTTCATTTAGGTTTAGCATTTAAAAATTGGCATGGCTGACGGTTCAGGGCATCGGAAAATCTGACGCATCACGTTCGACTCGTGACCATAGCAATTAAAAAATATCCTTGGCAGTTCCGCAAAAACACAAAGCACAAAGCTATTGATGGAGGACTTGCCAATGAGCGATAAGAAAACGCCTGTTCTTGTAATCATATATTTGTATGACAAAAAGAGCGGAAAACTTACAATGATAGTCAATACATACTACATTTAAGACAGGCACGGAGTTTTGGATATTTCTCCGCATCTGGCGTTTAATTCAAGAAAGGAGCGGAAAAACATGTTAGATATTACTAAGATCGGCACTGTAAAATATGGCGAAAAAGTAGACCATTTATATTATGACGGAAAAGATAAATCATACGGAATATATCAGCGGAAAAATGGATACGAAATCTGCATACATTATAAAAATCAGGATAAATATAATGACATCTATGCTTGCAGCAGTTTAGGCTCTGCATTTGAAACAATCGAAGCGCTGGAAAACGGCGAAACAATTTAATAGCCAATTATCTATCATTCGTTGTGTGTGTTGTGTGTGGGAGAACAGGGCGTGTAAAAGCGTCCTGTTTTCTCGTGCGCTCAGAAAAATCATTTTTTTAAAAATTAAAACTCAAGCACACAGAAAATTTGAATATTTGAAAACTAAAAACTCATGGTTGTGGTTTTGGAAAACGTGGAAATTTTGCGAAAGCATCAACAGAAAAACGTGATTTTGAAAAACAAAGAGTTATTGCGCTTGATCGGTACAGAAAAATCCAATATTAAAAAATAAAAGATAATGCAAAATAATGCTTGCAATAGCGCGGAAAGTATGCTATATTGTCTTTAGTAACTGACATACACAAGCACACAGGAGATGGAAACAATGAATGAAGAAATTAAAAAGAAAATCGAGCAATGCAAGACCAGAAAACAAGTGATGGAAATTTTGAAACAGAATAATATCAGGATCATCCGCGACAATTCCGATGAGGTCGGATCATTCTCAGTCTGGGTTGATGAATTGACAAGGATTTACAAGCCGCTACATAGAAATATGAAGGTTCAGACATGGCGCAAGGTTAACATGAATTATTCTGGCGTTCCTGTATTCTTTGGATAATCCAAGATAATACTTGTCTATATCATATTACTTAAAGAAGTTTGAAGGGAGTATATATAATGGAAAATTTGGCATATGGTTGTGATGTTTACGCAGTGATCGACAAGCACGACAATGTTATAGATATTCTGGATGATTTCAATGATGCGCTTGCAGTCGCGGAAGATTATGACGCAAGTTGCATTGAAACACTGGCAGACTATGACGGATACAATGGAACAGTGACGGATACATTCTGGATCTCAGATCAGGAAGAGCCAAACATGATGAAACAAAAAATCTATGCGTTGTTATTGATTGCGTTGTCGGCGTTGACAGTTCCAATTTTGGACGGAGATGCAACGTTCGCAGCATTCATGATACCATGTATGATTTACTTACTTTTCACTAAAAAATATTGGCTGATTGACTGAAGGGGCGCAAGCCTCTTCTTTTTTTTTGTATCTACAAAAAGATTTAGTTTTTGAAAATGCGGTTTTTCTGTTGGCTGGTATGCACGGGTTTTAGTTTTGAAAAATACAGAATTATTGCTACTCCATGCGGCTGAAAAGATTTTAAAAATAATACAAAATAAGTATTGACATTCTGGAAAAATAGAGTTATCATTTTACATAGTAAATAACATACACGGCACTCAAACGAGGGAGGTTTACAATGAAATCTTATAGGAAAGTTGAAATCGGAAAAGGATATGAAAAGAAAATCACGATTGACATATCTGATGTTTTCGGTGAGTACGAAGTGATTGCGATGAATGAAGAGTATGACGATCTGGATCTGAAACGGTTTGATAATCTGGATGAAGCCAATAAATATTTTGATGAACTTGTAGAAAAATACATGGGAACAATTCAGAAGTTGATTTATGACACAAATCTGGAAATCGGGAAAAGATATACGCTCATTTATTGTGACGAAGCGATGGGATTCCCGGTGGCAAGACAGATAACACTTGAAAAAATATCATATAAACCATATGCGCAGTATGACGATAACGTTACATTAGAATATAAGCTGAAAAATCACAGGAAATATTCATACATGAGCCATTTGCATAGAATTTCATTTTCCATTTTTGACGGTTGGCAGCAAATCCCCGATAGTGTGATTTGGGAAACGATCAGCGAAAATGCGGAAGTAAGAACGCGGAAAACTAAATACTTGTGTTTTGACGCGAGATACATGGAGGATGCAAACAAAGCGATGAAAAATCCCGTTGTCATTTATGATGGCTCAGTGGTCGGTGTTAATGGAAGAAGATACGCATAAAGAAAAGAAATGAAAAGACAGGGGCGGAAAATCCGCTCCTTTTTTTGGTTGCAATAAAAAAATGCAATTTTGAAAAACATTCTTTTGTTGCGGATGGCGCACAGCGGAAAATCGTTTTTGAAAATCAGGAAAATCTGCTCAATGATCCGCAGAAAAATCTAATATTAAAAATTATAAAATAAAGCAAAATAATTGTTGACAAAGCTATTCCTCCGAGTTATATTTTATATAGTAAATGAAATACACAAAGCACACGGAGGATTTTAAAATGTTAGTTGCAAGATACATCAATAAGGATGGCAACAGAAATCATGTGGTTGCCGAAATTACAAGAGAATATAACGGAAAATATTACATCATGTATAATCCGAGGACTTGCCCTTGGTATGGTGGATACTTTGACACACTGAAAGCAGCGGAACAGATTATCGAAAGATCGAAACCAACAGCAAAGAAGCTCAACAGTATTTGCATTGATTGCAAAGCTGATTGTAACGGAACATGTGAACAGGTGTGGACTGGTTGCGTATATCGTAAATAAGGAGGAAAGAACAATGTTATACACCAAAAAAGAAATTGAAAAAGTTTATTCTAATCTGGTTGCTGATTACATTGCCAAGGGTGCAAGGTTCGATTTTTCGCAGAACAATTATTCTTGCAGTGAGTTTGATTGTCATACCGATTTACTGGCTGAAGATGGCGCAAGGATTATTATTTATATCACGACTGGCGCAGCTTGCCGAGAAGCATTCAGGCGTTATGATCGCGGATTGTGCGAGATCGTTGTCAGGGTATGCAAGCCTGTTAAAAATAATCATGGTGATGTTTACTATCCGAGATCTGAAGAGGAAAATTTCACGGCGTTTACATTCTTTATGTACAAGAATATATATACCGATGATGAGGAAACGTACAGGATGATGGATGCAGTCGAAAAGGATAGAAGCTCATCGCGGTGGAAATATGAAAAGAACATGCGCAAAGTCAATTATGATCCGTCTTTGGTTCTTTCTATTGTCAGGAAAAGGAAAGGATATAAGCGCACAAAAGCGGAAAATATCTTGATGGTAGAAAAGAGGTGCGGAAGATTTAACATCTATGTGAACACGCGAGGAAAGAATGAAATTATAACCATAGGCTGAAGCTCTTCGGAGCTTCTTTTTTTTTGGCGCACAGAAAATCTTATTTTTCAAAAACTATAACTCATATCCGCAGAAAAATACAGTTTTCAAAAACGAAAGAGTTCTGCTACATATCGGCAAAAAATTATAATTTTGCCAAACTATAATTATGCGCCAGTTTGTCTATTTATAGCCATAATGCGTTATAAAATGCCACATCTGGCTAATTACTAACAATAATAAATAAAGCAAAAAATTTTTTGAATTAGGTATTGACAGGATCAGAAAAGTGAGTTATAGTATTAGCAAGTAAACAAGATACACACAAACACAGCAACGCACATTTCTATAAAACGGTTGATTGACGAGCCGAGCGCCGTTGGTTGATTGAAAACGATTTGTAGTTAAAGCGCCAGATCGAAGGGAGATAGAGAAATGAGAAACATGGTAATGTATCAGGAAAATTTAGAGCCACAGATCGGAAACGATGTTATTTGTCAGGAAATCTGCATCATTCGTGAAACAGAAAGCAGAGCAATCATAGAGTTGTATTCTATGTATAGAAATACTGATGGAAAATGCGTACATTATCCCGACACCAGAACAGTTAGAGGATCTGAAAATTTTGATATCGCCGTTTCAGTCAGTGAACACGCTGGATTTAAACCAGTGGAATATTTTGATAGCCTTGTAAACATCTACGATGAGGACGCGACAATTTATGAGATGGAAAATGGCGAGGCGGTTTTCCTTTTTGGAAATCATATCAGCAGAAAATTCAAAAGCGCGGATGACGCAGCGGATTTTCTTTACAGAAAAGGATTCAGATATTAAGGAGGTGCGAAAAAGGATGAAATACAAAGGAAAGATTGACAAGTTGCTGGAAGAATACAACAAAGAAGGAAGGCACAACAGGCACAAACTCGAAGTATATCAGGAGTCAGGAATGTATACTATTCTGCATTGGGGCAGAAGATGCAGCCCTGTAATGACAGCAAAAGAATGTTATAAGGCGCTGGAAACTTTAATCGCAATATTGTGATGTTTTTCAATATTAAGAATTTTTGCGGAGGTGAATCATGAAGAAAAAGTTTGTTAATCGTTTCAGTTTTGAATATAACAATGAGATCTATACGGCAATTTACGAGCGCGGATTTGCGCCGATGTGGTCAATCTATAAAGGTACTCGAAAAATTGAAAGCAGATGGATCACTGGTTATGATGGATGGGGTGCAACAGCGCTGCCGAGTCAGGTGAAGGAAAGATTTATTCAGGACATGAAAAATAAAACAAGATAACTATTGACAGGATAGCATGAAAGTGCTATCCTATAACTAACATACACAAAGGAGGTACAATTTATGTATTACATTAGCTATGGTAGCAACATGAATGTGGGGCAGATGGCATGGAGATGCCCTAACACAAAAATTTTCGGTAATGGAAAACTAAAAGGATGGAAACTCGTATTCAACTATCACGCAGATATCATCGAAACAGGAAACGAAAATGATTCTGTTCCTGTCGTAGTCTGGAAACTGGAAGATAAACAGGATATGTATAATCTGGATCGTTATGAAGGTTATCCGAGCTATTACACCAAGATTTTAATTCCTGTCACGATGGATGATACAGGTGAAACCGTAAAAGCTATGGTATATGTGATGGCAGACAATCGAAAAGGTATCTATCCTCCAGAGGTCGGATACTTTGAATGTATTCTCGAAGGGTATCAGGCAAATGGTATCGGATTAGCGCCGTTGTACGCAGCACTCCGCGAGTGCGTTGACGAAAAGAAAATCACAATGTACAATCAGTACAATCCGAAACCTCTTGATGTAGAAAAAGAAATCGCAGAAGGGAGATGGGTGATATAATGCGGAGATCCAAAAAAGTAATGGAAAATTATGTATGCCCGAATTGCTGGAATCAGGTGCAGTCTTGCACATGCAAATTTTATCCGCCGTGGCAGCTCATCATGATTGATGTGAACATTCAGGAAATAGTCAGGATATTAAACCAGAAGGGATATACTACAATCGGCTGTTGTGAGTCGCATTATGATGGGAATTCCAATCTGTATGTGGCGTTTAATATGCGGTATGATGATATTGGTTTGCCCGATGGATTTTCATATGCCAAAGGAAAAACAAGTGTCAACTATTTATTCAAAAAGGCAGAACGGGAAAATAGAGAATTGTACGATAAAGTGAAAGCGGGAAAACTGGATGCGCTTTTGAAGTGGGCGCAGTCACTTCCAGAAAATCCGCATATGTTCAGGCGATAGAGCGGTCAATCCGCTCTATCTTCTTTTGTGCAGAAAATTCTATTTTTGGAAAATCATTTTCGTTCTGTCACGAAAAAGATAAATTTTCAAAAACAATATGGGGTTGTGCCGGGCTTCTCCTATCCTTTGATACAATCATTTATTCAAGATAACGCATCTCACTTTTTATCGTGCGGCGTAAGACCGCACATCTATACAAGTATCATTCAATCATCGGGCGGCGTAAGACCGCCCATTCTATACAGAAAAATTCAGTTTTCAAAAACGATAATAATCAGCAAAAGATAGTTTTTCAAATCATGATTCTTCTGTTACACGATCCACAGAAAAATTTAATTTTCAAAAACAATATAGAAATGCGTGTGGAAATTCTTTAAAAATAATACAAAATAAGTATTGACATTTACGTTAAGACGAGTTATATTATAGATAACAAGTAAACAACATACACAAAGCGAAGGAGGAAACCACAATGACAATCGCAGAGGAAATTTTAGTTCAGCTTGGAGGCAGAAAATTCATCGCTTGCACAGGATGCAGCAATTTCCATTCAGATGGCGAACAGGATTATCTCGTGATGAATATTCCGAGAAATGGCAGCAAGGCGAACAGGTGCGAGATTCGTTACAATCACAACAGTGATACTTATAACATGCGTTTCTATCGGCACACAAACGCCACATTCAATATGAATCGCTATGTCAAAACTGGAAACGGATGGAAAGATGCGAAAGATACAGAAATTAAATCTTTTAAGGATGTTTATTGCGATCAGCTCCGGGAACTTTTCACAGAAGTAACAGCAATGATTATTCCTATGAAGATAACTATTAACGGTCGGACGTTCGGATGAGGTGTGAAGATGTATATCAAAGTATTATGCGATGATAAATATGATCCAGATTTAACATATGAAATCGAAGGTGAAAAGTTCGGGAAACCATATGCTAATGCTTGCGAAAAGTGCGCAAGATATGAGAAGTGTCAGGGATGGGCGAAGATATTTAATCAGTGTCGGGAGGTACAAAAATGAAGAATTGTTGGACGCAAAAAGAAGCGACAAATATTATAGAACAGTACGCAAACGAAACCAACTATTTTACTGGCAATCTCAATATTCAAGACATGTATGATATGTTCAGATACAGATATAATTTCGGTGAAGCCGAAACGATGGTGATACTTGCATCACTCGTGAAGTCTGGCGCGAAGTTCACAAGGTAAGGAGCGGAAATGCTCCTTATTCTTTACGCAATAAGATATAGTTTTTCAAAATCGCACTTTTTTGTTTGCAAGAATTTAGTTTTTGAAAATCACGTTTTTCTGTTCAATATAGCGCAAGAAAAGCGAATTATGAAAATTTAAAATAATGCAAAATAATGCTTGCAATATATAAAATAATGTGGTATAGTGTTTACAGATGATAAATCACATACACAAACACATCGAAAGGAGATCCAAAATGAAAGACTATAAGGAAAAGATTAAAAAACTTCTCGCGCTTGCAGAAAGTAACAATGAACACGAAGCGAAAGCAGCGCTCCTGAAGGCTAAAGAGTTGATGGCAGAACACAAGATCGAAGAGATTGATTTGGTCGATGTCGCATCCAGACAGGTAAAGCGGATTATTACAGAATTCGAATACACGAAACGCGGCGAGTGGTGGATTGGCAGTCTTGCAAACATTATCGCGGAAAATTATTGCTGTCGGTCAGCTGGAAACAAGAATTTCGGCGGTCAGAAAAGAACGATCATCTTTATCGGTCTTGAGGGTGATGTCGATGTTTGCGCAAAGATTTTTGAATATGCTGTCAACACGGCGAGAAGCTGTGGAAAATACTATCTGAAAAATCTGGACGGATGGCAGCGGTATTCTTCAGCAGAAAAGAACAAAATCAAGAATTCATATGCTATCGGATTTGCGCGAGGCGTGAAGGTCGCATTTGAAGAACAGAACGCACAGAAAGAACAGGACGAGAGCGGATGGGGTCTTGTCATGGTCGTGCCGAAAGAAGTCAATGAAGCGTGTTCTAACTTTGTAACTGATAAATACCAGAGCAGACATACGGTATATACCGATGTCCGTGATGACGGTTACAAGGAAGGGCGCAAGTTTAATCCGCATGGAAGATTATCGGCAGTTATCTAAGGAGGTATTACAATGTTTATCAGGCATGAAGTAGTGGAAAGAATTAAAAGAGAATATCCTGTAGGTTGCAGAGTTGAACTTTGCCAGATGGACGATCCGCAAGCGCCGCCGATTGGCACAAAAGGAACGGTTATCGCGGTCGATGATACAGGATCATTGATAATGCGATGGGATGACGGTTCAGGTCTGAATGTTGTATATGGTCAGGATTACGCAAGGAGGATATCATGAAGATTATATATTATGATGGTAGTGTATTACATTGTAGCAGTCTTTACTTTACGGAAAAAGAAGCAATAGCAGATGACATGTATATAATTCCAATAATTGAAATTCAGAGGATCGAAGCTGAATAAGATTAGCGCCAGAGAAATCTGGCGTTTTTCGTTTGTCATAAACAAAAATAATCAATTTTCAAAAACAATCTTTTGTTGCAGTCGCCACGCAGAAAAATCCAATTATAAAAAAAACATAAAATAATTTGAGAAAACGCTTGCATTATTTATTGACTTGTGCTAATATATAGTAAAGCAAATACACAGAGCAAATCAAACTAAGGAGGTACACAATGTCAAACTATTACATCAGGAATATGGAAACTGGAAAACTTGAGCTTCACTTTGACAAGGCTGATTATATGGCACTGTCAGACGATCAGAAAGCCAAGATCAGAAGCAACTTTTTATTCAGTCGCGGAACAGGCGCATGGATCAGCCGTTGCAAGTTCCCGAATCTTTACAGACCTGAATGTGTCGCTAAAGAGTTAGGACTTGAGGACGCAGGACGCGAAGGTGAAACGCTTACATTTGAACAGCAGATGGATCGCAAGATGGAAAAAGCAGAACGCAGAGCCGAGCGCATGGAATACAAGTCAGACAAGGCGCACGAAAAAGGCGTGCAGCTTCAGAAGCCGATCAATGATATGCACGGCGATATTTCCTTCTTTACACAGCCAAACATCAATAGTTCAGCAGGACGCGCATTTACTAATAGAAGAAATAGAATGTGGGATGCGTGGGAGCGCGGATTTGAAGAATTCAAGAAGTCAGATTATTATGCGGAGTGCGCGGAAAAAGCCAGAAGAACGGCAAGCGGAAAAGACCAGAAGGATAAAGCGTTCTGCCAGCGCAGAATAGACGAAGCAGAAGCAAGCATTCGAGGACTGAAAAGGAGTATTAAAGAATACGAGGGATATAAGAAAGTAATCGAGAACGGCGAGATCCCGAAAGATAAATTTGGATGGGAACTGAAAAATTTAACATCAGAAAAGATAGATTCGGAGCTTGATCGCTGGTATGAAATTATGGAAAACGAAATCGGAAAATCCGTATATTATCATGAATGTATCGAGGCTCTTGGTGGTATTGCATTCAATAAAGATAACATCAAGAAGGGCGATGTCCTGAAAATAAAGCGTTGGAGAGGAACGCAGATTGTTAAAGTTCTTGGAAAAGGCAGCAAAAATATATCTTTTGCGGATGTTGATGAAAAGGGATGGGGCGGTAAATGCCCATATGCAGATATTATAGAAGTGGTGAAAAGCGCATGACGGATGAAGATAAAGTTAGAACATTATTCGGATTTGGCGAAAAGCATGAATTACCGAGCGGATACTGGCAACCGCAACCAGACGAGGAAGATTTGGAAAGGATGCGGAAAGAGTACGAAGAAAACCACAAGGACGATGAACCAGAAGAACCATTACCATTTTGCTGAGTTCAGCAAATTGATGAGGCGGTCGAAAGATCGCCTTTTCTTTGTGCAGCATTGTCAAGTTTTTAAAAATTAGACAAAACTGCGGAGCGCTCAACAGAAAATCATGGTTTTGAAAAACATAATGTTATTGCGGATTGCGGCGCAGAAAAATCCAATATTAAAAAATAATAAATCAAGCAAAATAATGCTTGCAATATATAAGTTTATGTGTTATATTAAAACCATAGTAAATCACATACAGCCACAGGAGGAAAAATCAATGAAGATCATGAGCAATATTCCAGAAATTCCAATGATGATTACTACAGATTACAAGACGTTTAAGATCGGCGACAGGGTGCGCATTCAGTTTGTAGCAAAGAAATATCCTGAATATTCATATAGCGGTGGAGGCGTTATCGGTCACATTAAATCTATCAATCACAACAGCTTTGTTATTGATTATATTCTTGGTGAGAAGATCGTCAGCTTTAATGACGTTTATATTATTAAAAAGGTCGATGATGCGGAAACTTTTGATACTGTCCCGAATATCAATGATGAAGAGCGCGAGTTCTGGCGCACACATTGGATCACGAAAGATGGCATCAAGAAAAAGACTGCGGAGGATCTGAATATGCTTGAAGAGTTCAAAAATAAATTCAATAAATAATGCAAAATAAATGTTGACAAGATATAAGTTTTGAGTTAGAATGTTATTAACAAGTAAATCACGGACACGAAAGGAGATCAAAATGAACGAGCAGGAAGTAAGAGCGAATTGGGATGAGGCATTAACCAGATGGGAAAACGGAGAGTTTGCACTGAGCAGCGTTATCGGATGGGGTTTCTATCCGCAGGATTTGATGGTGTTATGTTGTATGCACGAAGCAGGAATACATTGTCAGTCTATCGTTGATTTGTTGGAAGATTGCAATTTCCATACTGAGTGTGGACTGATTTACAATGGAAAGTATGACGAATGCCGAAAGGTTATCTATGATGATAT
>CALFIU010000161.1 GCA_937877455.1 uncultured Bacteroidales bacterium | reverse complement strand
AGGCTAAGTCGCAATTGGAAATCTACGCCGCTGACGAGAAGGTGCGGAATCTTACCGCAGGCACCACGCTGCACAAGATTGTAATGGTGTTCAGGGGGTTGGAATTGGAGAAGAGCGAGGAGGTGTAGAAAAAATATAGTCGTATCGCTTGCCTAATGGCAAAACTTTTGTATATTTGCAGTGTGCGGCAAACTAAGTTTGTGCATACATAAAATATTAGTAACTAACGCCTTAGTTCTCCAATCACGAAATCTGGACAATTTCGTTTCACACGGGAGGGCGGCAGCGGGAGGTTCACGTCTAATTGGCGTGAACCGTATCGTGCTTATTTTCGTGTGAAAGGTAGTCCAGAACCTCGTGATGAAAAGAGCCACAACGATACGGTTTTGCGCCATTTTTTTGTGTGGTTGCTTTTCTTTGGTGGACGAGGGCAAAAATAAGACAGGAAAAAATGCAATGCCCTAAATGTCAACACGAAAACCCCGACGGCAGCAAGTTTTGCGAAAAGTGCGGCGAGCCGTTGGAAAAGCAACCGAGATTCTGCCCAAAATGCGGCGTGGAACTCTCCGAAAATGCAGCCTTCTGCCCCAAATGCGGATGGAAAGTAACCAATGTCCATGCCCAAAAAATGACTGGCAAATCCTCGCAACAGCCATCAAACAAAGGAAACAGCAATACATGGAAAATCCTTGTTGCGGCGGCGCTGATTGTAGCTGCGGTATTTATAGTTTGGAAATTTGCGTTTGCAAACAATAAAGTTTCGTACAGCCTTGTTGAAATCGGCAGCGGCAACAAGGAACTCGTCGCTACCATAAAAGGCAAACAATACCACAGCAAAATTCAGCACCCGACAATCGAAATTGGCGAAATAATCAAAGGCGACAAAACCGACCAAATAGAAATCAAGACCGCCGACGGCATAATCGACGACACCAAAATCATTGTCTTCGACAAAGCCACGCACGAATTTTACGACGAGGCGAAGAAAATCAAATTTGACCGTAAGGGCAACAAAATAATGATTTATGAAGATGTTGTAGAAAATCAAAACGGCAAGGCGGTCAAATGGACCAAGCAAACCACTCTCGGCAGTGTGAAAATTGTTTTCGATTCGCCGCACAACATCAGCACCGACACCAAGTGCGACAATCAAAACTATGACGGACTTGCCGTTAAGTCATACGACATCGACGGCGACGGCAAAAAAGACAATGTAAAGTTTTATCAACCCTCTGACTACAACAGCGTCGTTAAAAACCACGCCGCCGACATTGTAATTTCGTTTGCAAACGGCAAGAAATGTTCGCTCACCGCGCCCGCAAATTTCGTCTGCATCATGAAATCAAAAAGCAAAGGTGTCAGCGACATAATCACGACTTCCGAGGGTTTCAGAAACAATTTTACCTTCTATCATTGGAATGGCAATTATTACGCCGAAATTCCTAATGCAGAGTTCGTCGCCCAAATGGAACGCAAAGCCGCCACGCCGCCCGAACCAGAGGTTTTCTATTCGGGAGAAACCAAATATTACTACTATCCCGGCAACGATGGCGATGACAATCAAGAAAAAATCTATGCCGAATTAGGTGGCAAACTATACAGGTACGGCACCTATTAGCAAGATGGCGGTATTGTGGAAGTTATCACCCATTCGGACTTCGACGAAATCATTTTCAATTGGAACAAGGGCAACACCGCCGAAGGTCAGAGCACAATCTTATTCAACAAATCCACCAAAAACTTCACATACCTCTACAATGTCCCCGACAAGGTAGAAAAAACCATTACAGCAACACGTACACAGTATATTATTACAAAGACTCTGGCACTAAAAAATACACCATCAACGACGGCACCAAGGATTTGAAAGAAGTGAAGTCATCATCGTCGTATCACCACTTATTTGATTATTAGTAACGATGAAAAAAAATCTTGTAGGCATAATTGCTTCAATTTTGGCACAAACAGCATTTGCCCAGCAAAACCAGTTGGAAGTCAACGAGGTGTATTATAAAACCTCGGATTTCAACTTCAACGCTGAATGGCAATACCTTAGCACGACCTATACTTGATGAACATGGGTACGGCAAACACATTGCTCACAGACCTTTGGGGCAGCGAGCGGCAATGGAAAAAGAACGTCCAAAGCATTTTTATAACGGCACAATTGCAGGGTTCTGTACTCGACGGGCTGACGTATCCGCTGTACAATTTTGTATCTGAACAGAATGGCGCAATGCAACTTATGGATTCGTACGACGGCATACACATCATCGACAATATGCCGCTTTCAGACAAAGACAACCTCATTTCAGCAAAAATTTCGATGGCAGTTGTAACTAAATCCAAACCTTCTACTGTGATGGATTTTGTAAACCGTCAGATGGGCTTGATTGCTGGTTTTTCTTCGTTTCCAAAGGCTGTTGCCACGCTTACGGGCGAACTTGCAAAACTTGGAGCAAGTGCTACCAAGAAATATGTTTTCAACTCTACAATTCAGATTTACAAGTATTTCAATCCTAACAGAAAGATTCATTCTGTCGGTGTTTATTTATTTCACCCCAATGGGCAACATTTGACATTCGACCACAACGACAGCATCGCGTTCAATCGCTTTATAAAAACAGCGGGCAGCAATACCAACAAGCAACAACTTTTCGACCTTATGAAATGGCAAAAATATCCGTACCTGATAGTCGTCAACTACAAGTCGAAATATTCACCAGAATTGGACACAAAAACTGAAATTACAGAAGAAACTATACTATCTCGTAAAAAAGACATCAGCCAAAAATACAACAACCACGAACTGTTTCCCGAACTCTACGAACAAGAAACCCAACTCAACGAGTTTCTTAGTTCCTATGTAGATTTGCAAAACTCTGACACTAAATATAGTTATACCAAAAGTTCGTCCGACTTGCTCGACGTTGCCAACAAATATCTGTCATTGACAAAAATAAAGGATAATAAATTTGTAAAGTTCGCTCTCAACGATGTCTTTAAAAATTGTTTCCAGAGATACTACAACGATATAATCGACAGAGCAACAAGCAGTTTAACACGCAACCAACAATTTGCCAAGGTAATTGAATTGATAAAAATCATCCAAGATTACAACAATTTTTCAAACAACGAAACCAATGAGCAAACATTGGCAAAGCTCAATTATTTTGAACTTGGTAACGATGAATTGTCATTGAAAATCAAACAACTAAAAACACAGTTGGAAAACGCGATATACCAGCAATTATTTGCCCCGTTTATTAGCAATATCGATGGTGAACTTTGGGGCTTCAAAAACGTTGATTTTTTGAAAGAAAAGACTGCATCAACCAACTGCCAAACATGCAAAGAAAAAGCCGAGGAAGCAATCCGCAGTTATGAAGCCAAATTGGAGCAGGAGCGTGATGCCGAAGCTGAAAAGCAACTAACCGAAACCAAGACTATTGTGCGCGATGCAATCCGCAAAGCGCAAAATTCCATTTACAACGCCCAAAACTGCGGATTTGAAATCAACGACTATTATTTCAAAAGCAATTTGTCAAAATTGGAGAATAAAAAAACGGAATTGGAAAACACAATCGCCCAAAATTCTTTCATCGACAAGCAGCAAGCCACCGCAACAATCGAATCGCTTTCCGACGAATTGCAAAACCTCGCCGCCAACCTCGAAAAAGATTTGGAAACATTGAAACAGCAAAACAAAAGCCAGCACCAAAATTCACTCGTAAAATTCAATGAAGCTGTTACATATTGGCAAACTTACGCCAACAAGATAAAAAACAAAATAGAGTTGGTTCTCAACCGTTTCGACCAGGGCGAAGTAGATTTTTCATACGACGACGACCGCATAATACGCAAACTCGTGACAGAATACAACCGCCTGAAATCATTGTCAGAAGAACCAGCCTCGAATTTGACTACTCAAGAGTTGGATTCAAGAGCACTCGACTTGAAAAACTCCACGAAAGAACTCGTCAACAAAACTAACAATTTTTGCAACAAATTTTTATAAACCCTCCCCGCCATGCCAATCAAAAAGGAATACCAAATCTTTGGTCTGTTGCTCCTCTCGCTTTGGGCAACTTACAACACCGGAAGCCGCACCTCGTTCGCTGTCTGCGCAATCATCAGCCTTGTGTGGTCGCTGTACCTGTATGCAACCAACACTCAGCCACATACACCAGTCAAACTCAAAGATACCAAGCACAAGGCATTACTTGTGGTCAAAATCATTTCGCTTGTTGCTTTGGTTTTCGGTGCTTTTGCCTCAAACTATTTGTATATCACAAGCAAGACAACTATGTCGTGGCTTGTTTTTGGTATTGTTTCGGCATTGGCAATTTTGTTTACCATAATAGGTTCCGACATGAGAAGCATAAAAATCGCACCCGCTATTGCAAAGTTTGCAATAATAGCGAGCATCATAATGTGGGCATGTTCATTGTATAGCCCCGAATTTTCTGGCAATTACAAAATTTGGATGTATCCTCTTGCCGCACTTACGGGCTGGATTTACGACAGGTATTTCTATAGTCTCAATTGGACCAACTATATTCTTTCCGCATTGGCTGTGGCATCAGTGGCGGCATTGTTTATGAAGATTGTATTCACTATTTGGCCAAATTCAGGATTTTACATGTACTTTTTGTTGGTGCTGTCGGCATACGGTCTTATAGTATTTTCAAACAAAATGTTCCGTACCAAGCTGACTTTCAATCAGAACGTCCAGCAAATTTTGTACGACACTTCAATCAAGTTCAAGGACGAAACCAACCGTCAGAGAATGTTAAAAGCGATGCGCACTGCCATGAAAATTTTGGTAGGAATGATTGTCTTTGTACTGTTTGCGTGGTGGTTAAGCACGATAGACTTCCACAAAAACAAGTCCGTAAACATTGCCGCCAACATCGACAGTGTGAAAATGACGACACGCCAGAGCCGTCGCGCCTGAAAATCGAAATCAAAAAGGAGAACAAACTCGACAAACGCATGAACATGATAGATGTTTATACGGCATTTATCACCGTCGATACAACATTGCAACCCGGAATCCACAAAATCCCCGACAACGTGAGCAGCGTAATTATCCACGGTCTCGACTACGAAAACGGTGTCTCGCTCCCCAAAAGCGTCAACAATATACGCCTTATCAACTGCAAATCGCTCTCTAAGCTGAAATATCCGCACAAGATGGTAGAAAATGTCGTAATAGAAGGCGGCGAAATGCAGCGCATCAAAGTGCCTTTCACACGGAATTTCACAGTAAAAAATTGCGCAGATCTCGTCGACCTGTATTCCAACGAGGTTTTGCAATACAAATTCAACGTGCGCGCCTACAATTGCCCAAAACTCAACATCGTATATCTCAACGAGGTGGAGGCCGACACATTACTTATGGACAACTGTCCCGATTTCGATGTCGCCAAGTCGCTCAATTTTTACCAAGACAAAGATGATTATGGACGTAAAAAATACAAGTACCATCTCTGCAAGCACTTGATATACAAATACTTTCCAAATAGCAAGTTCACGATCGGCGATGTGTTGCTCCGCGATGTCACCATACTCAACAGCCCAAATATTACAGAAATGGAATTTCCAAAGGGCGAAAACAATTATAGATATTCGTCCACAGGCATCGAAAAACTTACTATCGGAAACTGCCCAAATGTTGCCAAATACAATGCCCCCGCTAATTGCGATTTTTCCATCAACGGCTGAAAGTTGGCAGCCGTTGCACAGAAAAGTGCCATATTTTCGGGCGACTTCATGTATTCGCCAAATGGTTTCGATTATGATTATGACGAATACGGAAGCTCAAACCAAAACAATGGCATAATTTTGCTCGGATTCAACAACAAAACGCTCGTCCTCAACATTCCCGACAGCATCGACGGCAAAAAGGTAGAATGTGTGCAGTTTATCGACAGTCTGTACCATATCGATGTTGTGACATTGCCAAAGAATTTCGCGCTCGACATCGCCAATTGCGGCGACTGGATACGAGATGTCAAGACGATAAAAATGTCTGACGGATGCAAATTGACCAATAGTTACAATTACAAAGTACGAAAAATCATTGACAATCCCGACTCGTCGTATTTCAAAAATTTGCGCGAGGTGTACAATTATAGCGGCACATACGGTGGCAGCGTTTTCAAAAATTCCAAGAATCTAAAGGCACTTACTCTATCTCCGTCGTACACACAAGGCACGGGTTTCGATTTTTTCAACTGTAAAAAATTATCAACAGTTGTGATTCCCGAAGGAGTGCAATACGTTGGCAATTATGCTTTTATGAACACGGGACTGAAGTCTGTTGATATTCCATCAAGTGTCAACGAAATAGGAGTTATGGCGTTTGGATTTATGGATGCAAAAATCGAATGGGACATCAATTATGGCAAAACAAACGTAATGAACGTTACCGCCACCAAAATTCCAAGATTTGTGATAAACGGCGCATGCAATAGCGAGGCTGCATATTACGCCGCAGAGTATGACATTACGTTCAACGCTACCGACGCAACATTCATCTACGAAATACTCTCAGACAACACCTGCCGCATAGTTCAATATAATGGAAATGCAAAGGTTGTAGTTGTGCCACACAAAATCAACGGTCTTAATGTTGTAGAAATTGATTCTACGACATTCGCAAACAGCCAGCCCGAAGAAGTGTGGTGCCTGCCCAAAGGTTTGAGAATCAAAGAATACGACTATATGACTGCCATGTATCCAGCTCAAAATTTTTGGTACTACATCGAAAATGGCAAGGCTATACCATGTTCGGTAGAGCGTCACAGGGCAATCCAAACCGTCAGTGGCAAAACTTATTCGCCAGGATACATGAATTATACGCCTCTGCCAGCAACAATCGACGGTTTGCCAATCGACGACATCAAGCACGAGCAGCAGCATGGCGACTTTGTATATACAATCAACCCAGGCGGCAAGACATGCACAATTACTTGCTGCACTGCGCATAAAAACTCGGTAGAAATTCCGTCAAAAATTAATGGCTATACAGTAACTGAACTTGGCAGCGGTGCATTAAAAATACACAAAGGTGACAAGTCGCTAATCAGCATAGTAACTATTCCTCCATCAGTTGAATACATCTCCGAAGATGCCTTCTATTTGGATTATCAACACACAAAGATAATTTATGAAGGTTACCACGAACCATATTATTATGAAGAGGATTACGATGAAGACCGAGACGAAAAGAATCCCGACCCTCGATACGCCAATTACGATAGCGACGACGACCTCACATTTTGCGTTGAAAAAGGCTCTTACGCCGAAAAATACGCGCTCCGCCACCGCAGAAGTATAATTTACACCACCACTAAAAACACAAAATAATGAAAGCGGTTTACTACATAATGTTTGCATTTTTGGTAATGATATCGTTGATGTCGTGCGATACACATCACGATACTCGCATCTACTATTCGGGCAAGATTGATACAAATTGGATTCCGAAATTTATTACTTTAGAACCCAACGACAATACCAATTTTAACAGTGCCGACATCGGCGGCGACACAATAGTCTTGTTGGCTATATCGTGGCAACGAGGCATAAAAAAACTCATAATTCCCGAAGGCGTAACCACGCTGAAAGTCATAGAAGGATATTGGAATCAGCGCGAAATGAGCGTAAAATTCCCTAAAAGCCTCAAACGAATTATATATTATAGCATGGATTTTTCCGATACAACAGAGTTTTATCAATACTTGGATAATTCCAAATCTTCCAATCATTACAACTATAATTCATATTCGTCGCAGCAAAAGGTGGAGACAGACACATTGGTATCCACTTCCATTTTTTCGTCCAACGGCAATAAGTACAGAAAAGAAACATGGAGTATATACGACGGTCCTAAAATTTACGATTGTAGAAATCACGACACCATAACTCTATTAGACTACAAAGTTGCTGAAAATTGGACTGCGCAAATGGTGTATGATTCTATAGTTGAATCAGGATATCGAGCCAACGGATATAACGAGATAGTAACTTATCTGTACGCCCACAAAGTATTTCTCAAAAAAGGCATAAAGGAAGCTATCATTAAAGCGCCGCCTGTTGATTACTATGATCACGACATCATTATTTATTCTGACAGCAGCGATGTCGAAACGCTCATCCTCGACGGAAACTGCCGTTTGGAAGGCTCATTTCCAAACCTCAAACGCATCGACGGCGGCAACTACACCTACGAGCAATATCGCAAGTTGATAAAGTTGGGGGAGTGAAAAAAAATCCCCATGGTTGCCGTATATTCCTCAAAAATCATTATCTTTGCCCTCACAACAAAATCTTCATCATCATGGAAAAGATAAGACTCCTGCCATCGGGCATCAACGATTATGAGCGCATCCGCCGCGACAACCTCTAT
>CALFIU010000160.1 GCA_937877455.1 uncultured Bacteroidales bacterium | reverse complement strand
AAATGATGCATTCATAATAATTCCTCCTCCAACAGTTCCAGGTATATCAATAATATCATCCAATCCAGCTAAAGATAATAAGCATGCTTCAATTGATAACGTTTTCATAAGCATTCCTCCACCCACAGTAAGTATGTAATGCTTATCATCCTTTTTTTTAACTGTTAATTGACAGAAATTATCCTCTCTGATTTGTATTAAAACTCCATTATATCCTTTATCGCTTACCAATAAATTACTTCCATTTCCTATAACATATAGTGGTATATTATTTTTATTAGCGAATTTAAGTATATTTTGTATTTGTTCTATTGTTTTTACTGTAATGTAAAAATCAGCTGGTCCTCCAACTTTAAAGGATGTGTGTTTAGACATTGGGTCATTAACTTTAATGTTTTCTTCTTGTGTTAGTAATTTAAGGTCATTTAAAATTTGTGTTTCCAAATTCTTTTTCATATTTTTTTATTATTTTTTTATTATTTTTATTTTAATTTCTTCATTCCCAACAAAAACACTATCATAAATTTTTGTTGTTTTTGCGTTTCTAACAACAAAAACTCGTTGTAATTTGTTATTTAGTTCAAATCCAAATTGCAAAGAGGCAAACGGCATTAAAGCCAACTCCGCCAATTTTGCCCCTGTTTTTTTGTTAATAATAACCACCGTTTTAAACATTATGAACGAATTTAAACATTTCAAAAAGACGGTTGGAAGACAAAAAAGGGATAAGCCGTTTTGCAAACTTTACGGTGGCGTGTCCTTTGTTTTCAATTACAAGCGATACCCCGCGAACAGACGGGATTTTTTGCGCGTACTCCACCGACAAAGCAAATAAAGTTTTGCCATCGGCGTTTATATACTCACCGTTCTTCCAAATTATCTCTTCAATCCAAACCAACGTTTGGATTGAACCATGTTCTTTATATTTATACGTGATTTTCATTTTGATAAATTTTTGAATTTTATTTTTTTAAATTCGGTTTTATAGGATTACCGAAAACCTTTTTATTTATTCGTCGGTGGTATTGATTAACTCAATATAATTTTTGTCCAAAAAACCGTATTTACAAAAGTTAGATGGGTTGCAAGTTATAACGGGGGTTTCTTCGTTGTATTCTTCCAACAAAGATTTTAAATCCCCCACCGTTAAGGTAACAGCCGCCGTTACCTTAAAGTTCTTTTGTTTCCTCTAACGCCTTTTCAATTTCGGCGTTAATTTCGTTTTGCATTTTTTCCAAACCCGCAAATATATTTTTTGCGTTATTTAGAAAAATAAGCCGTAACTTTGATGTTGCTGCCGAGACCCAGCAGTTAAAATCACCCCCATAATAATACGACTTATAAGTACTCAAACAGCCTCTTAATCCGCTACTTTCTATATATAGAAAGTAATCGGTCGAGACAGAGCAGCGTTTTTCTTCAAGGTAGAGCCAACACCCACCCAAAAAGCCCCCTTCAAAATTTATTGTTATTAATGCTTCTTTTAATTTTAATGCAAGTTCAACAGCGCGGTCAGTTAGAGCAGCGTTCAGTCTTTTGTAATCCGCGTTTTTGATTATTTCTTCTAATGTTTTCATTTTTTTAAAATTTTTAATTGTTAATAATAATTATTAGTTTTTTTGACTTTGTTTTGATGTTATAAACTGTATTATAATGCCAGTTTGGATTAAAAAATTAAGCCTTGTATTATCGCCTGTTTCCCAGTGATACGGATTTCAAACAAGCGACCGTCCACTGTCTTAAAGGTCGTTGAAAGACCTTTTTTAAGTTCGTACCAAGCAACTGCAAACATTTTGCAGATTATTTTTTCTATTGTTAAAATTACTTTTTTCATTTTCTTTAAGTTTTTAATTGTTGACTATCTTTGTTTTTTAATTACATTACAAATATATGCAATTTCATTAAAACCTCCAAATTTTTTTACAACTTTTTTAATAAAAAAATCAACTTTTTAATGAAAAATGCTCGAAAACCTTACATTTTGCTTATACTTTACATTACATTTTTCTATAAAGCAATTATAATTATATTAATGTAATCCGTGCTTAGAAAAATAGAGTTATTGTTGTATATTTTACACTTAAAAAATACGAATAAAAAGATATATGTAAAGCATACTTTACATATCGAATTTTGACATTTCAGAGGTTTTTAGACTATCGACAATATCCATATACGGTTTCATTGCATCAAAATTAGAATGCCCTGTCCATTTCATTATAACAGCAGGGGCAATACCACGCCTAAGACACTCCACGACAAAAGAACGCCGCGCGGCGTGGAAAGTAATTATTTTGCATAAAGGCTCGGAAGTTTCATGGCGTTCAGTACCACAAAAAAAAGTTTGATTTATTACTCTTGTTAAACCGACATTAACAAAAATCTTTTTTAAAATTTTGTTTGCGCCTTGGTTTGTAATTTTCGGAAATAGCAAAAAACCGTTTGTTTCTTTGTTGTATTTTTCAAACAAAGATTTTGTATATTTATTTAATTCAATTGAGAGGCTATCCGAAGTTTTTTGAGTTACAACATAAATTTTATTGTTTTTTACGTCCGTTTTTTTTAATTTGATAATATCCGAAAAGCGGAGACCAGAGAAACAGGAAAATACAAACATATCGCGCACAATGACCTCGTCAGACGTTAAATCATTTGCATTTATTAATTTTTGAATTTCTTCAAATTCGCAATAAACAAGTGCATGATTTCTCCCACCGTTCGACCATTTTAAACGAGCGTCAAAAGACGAAAAATTGTCAGCGATTAAACCTCGTTCAAATAGATATTTGCCGAAGACTTTAAACAGACGAATATTTTTTGCTATTGTTGTATTTTTGCGACCACGCGCAATTTCTGTATTAATATAATCACGAAAAAAAACATCGCCAAAATTTGAGCAATTAACAGCATATTTTTTAAGAATATTTTTTAAAGAGTTATATTTTTTTTGCGTATTAATTGCCCACCCCTTATTTTGCGCTGTTTCAAGGTAGAATTTATCAAAAATAGATAAAATATCCACGTTTGATTTTTCTTTGCTATTTTTGCATTTAAAATCCGAAATAAACGATTTTTTTAAATCGCCAACCGTGGGGATTAAACCGTCAACAGATTTTTTAACAAAAAAAGCATCAACCCAACGCACCGCATCCTCAATTATACCGTTTATTTCTGTTGCCGATTGTTTTAAAGAGTTACGCGTATTTTGTCGAGCGCGTCCAATTTCTTTTATCCATTTTTCTTCATTGTAAGACACGCCAAGCGACAAATCGCAGCGCAACCCAAGCCACGACACACGAAGTCGAATCGGGTGTAAAAGGCTATTTTTTACAGGTTGCAATGAAACTTTTATTGCATGTTTCATTTGTTGTTTATTGCTGTATAAAACATAGAGCCGCGACCAGTTATAAGCCAGTCTGCGGAAACGCCGTATTTTTCAACCATTAAGTTTATTAAATCAAACTCAATTGTTTTATAACGCATATTGCCACGACCCTGCCGAAATACCCTATCCATTTCTGTATAACGTGTATAACTTAACCCTGCCTCAAGCACTAATGATTTCATTGAGGGTATTAAATTTATTGCCCTCATTTCTTGCATACAATAAAGACAACGTTTATTAAATTCTATTTGTTTTTGACTTATATCCATTTTTAAAGTTTTTCAAATTCTGCGTCCGTTAATTCAATTTCTAAAAGAGGTAAAAGAATTTCAATTTTATCGAAACCAAAACTTTTATAAACACGAAGTGGCTCAATAGATTTATTTTTGATTTTTATTTTGGCTTTTTTAATTTTAAATCTGTTAAATAAATTAGTAGAATTTAGGTTTGTAAATTCAATAACACGAGAAATGAAAAAATATTTTTCTGAATTTAATTCAATATAATAATAATTATCCTCGTCGCATACAAAATCATTTTCGACGCGTGCAAAAATTAAATCATTAATATTTGTTTCATTTAAAAAAAATTGAGGATAAAAATTTTTAAGTTCATTTGTAAGTGTATCATTAAAACAACTTCTTTGTTTTTTTATAAAAATAGTATCCGCCGCGTAGGGATAATCAGAAATATTTTTTATTTCTTTCCAAAATGCCGTGTCGTATTTAGAAATAATTTTGTCTAATTCGGTTTCTAATTTTGTCATTTTTGGAGAGGAACATGCCGCCGTAATTAGCAGAAAAAAAGCAAAAAATATTTTTTTCATTTTTTTAAAGTTTTAAAAAGTTTGAACAAAGTAAAATTGAAACTGGATTAAAAGGTAAATCCAGTTTTTCTAAATCAAAATTATGTTTATCTAATAAATCATTTTCTTTTGAATAACGATAAACAAGTTTTAAATATAAAGAATATAAATATGGTAGTGGAAAAACTTTAAATTTTTTTATATACCATTCCATTAAATCTTTTGTTCCCTTTGAAGAATTACACTTTTTGCAGCAAGCAATTAAATTGTCGGAAGAGTCAAACCCACCTTTGCTTTTTGGCAAAACATGGTCAAAACAAATTTCTGATATATTTTTAAATTCATAACCGCAATAACAGCAAAAATCACTGCCAAAAATTAATTTAGAGCGATTTATAACGAGCAAATTGCCGATATTCCATTGTCCAAGTTTGTATGCTTTAAAAGCCTTTTCTCGAAATATAAAACAAAATTTATTATACTCTTGAAAGCCACACCGTCGAGCCATAACAAACATATTAAGGTTTGCAAACGCCCAAAAGATAGCCTCGCCCCAATTATTAAATTTACGTTTTTTCATTTTTTTTCGATAATACTTGTAACTAATGTTTTGAGAATAGCAAGTGTTTTTTCTTGATTTTCTAATGATTTTTTTGCAATCAAAATGAAATCATCATTTTGATTAACATTATTTTCATTTCCAACCGTTTGAATATTGTTTGTTCCATTGTTGATAATAGCACCGCCATTAAACATCTCCCCCTCTCCAGTTACAAGCCAATAAGGATTAACCTCTGGGAACTTTTTAATTAACACCCCCAAATCGTAAGTATTTCGAGCATACCAATTATTTACATGTTGTGGCGGAACTTCTAAATATTTTGCAAGTTGACCGCGAGATGTGAATTTTTTAAAATCACATAATTTGTTTAGTATCAATGTTTTATCCATTTTTTAACAACTTTTAACATTATTTTAATTAAAAAATCTTCAAAATGATTTGTTTTATTATTCATTTTGATTTATATTTGCATCAACAAAAACAAATAATATTTCATTTTGATTTATTAACGCTCTTTGACATACTGACAACATTTTAAAAATTATGTCAAAAGACGTGCAAATAAAAACAAAAGATTTAAAAAAAATAAAAATATGAATAAAAATTTTAAAAAAGGCTTCGACGCAGCCTGGGCATTATTACCCAATGGCGAGGTTAAGGAAACGAGGGAAAAAATTATGAAAATTCTCGGAGTTCAAACCCCTGGTAGTTTTTCACTTTACAAACGTGGAAAACTTATTCCACAAGCCGACAAGGCGCAAGAAATAATCAATTTATTCACTGAAAAAGGTATTTATAATGTTTACGAATAGTACGCGAATAATCGACCTCACGGTCGGAGAGTTAGAAAGCATTTTGCAAAAGTACACCACGACCGTGGCACAGATACAGGACACCCCCTCGGAGATTGTAAGAGGATTAAAGGCAATCGCCAGCGTCCTCGGAATTTCCGAAAAGACCCTCTCACGATGGCGGCGCGAAAAAATTATAACCGCGCCGACAATAAGACAAATATGCGGTGTTATTATCGCAGACAAAAAAGATTTATTAAACTTTAAAAAATTTAAAAAATAATGCCATTACGACTAACAGAACTCTTAAAGAGAGAAGAGCAAAAAAAGAGTAAGGTAAACGCCTGCGGTGGAATCTTCATAAACGAATATCACCGCGCCGAGGAACGAGAATTTGAGTTTGGCAAGATAAGCCAAATTTCGCTCGGCGAAAAAGGACGCGGGAGAAAACTCCTCACGTTGACCGCACCCGAGGGCTGCGAATTAAAAGAGGGCAACAATCCCGACTTTACGATAACGCAGACAAAAAGCGGCAATTGGCGAGTATCAGAAAACACGCGCCACGACCTCACTCAATACGTGCTACTATCCGCCGAGGGCGGATACACCCGACGTGGAAACGGCTGGATAGGTCGCCACACCGCCAACACCGCCGAATATGAACTCCTTGCAAAAGGCAATGGAGCAGATGGAGATGCAGGAAGAATCGGACAATGGGACGTTGTCCTCCTCAAAGTAGTTGGCAAACCGCAAACCGACTGGTTACGCATACGCCGCGGCGGAGGAGGATACGGCACAGACCCGCAATTTCTCTACATAGGTACAAAGGGAATATTCTATTTTAAAACGATAGAAGACATGGAAATTTTCTGCGCTGGTTGCAACATAGAAACACCAACGCCCCAGCACGAAGAAAAAAACTCGCCATGGGTGGATGTAACATATTAAAATAAACAAAAAATGATTATACACGCAAAAAAAATAAAAAAGGTACAATACAAAAATGGCATTGTCAAGGTTGATTTTTTCGACCACAACGACAATTTGGTGACAATAAAATCAGAAGAAAGACCGCACCCCGATTTTATAATCGCAATGCACAATTTACAGGACGATTTTAAAGTAATAACAAACTGTGCGATATACGAAGAAATTTCGCCGATTGAAATCCAAAAAACGCCAGACGGCAAAAAATACACATTTGTAGGTCAAATATTTTCGACTGACACGGAAGAAATCGAAATAAAAATAACAATGACCGAAAAGAATATTAATGAAAATTACAAAGCCTTAGCAAGAAAAATAGACGAAGTTTTGCATGAGACATGTCAATTTTTAGAGGGTAAAACCGCCCAATTAAGCCTGCCTTTTTCAGAACAAACCGAAGACGAAACCGAAGACGAAACCGAAGAACAAAACGACGCTTATTTGAGAATTGCAAACTAAATAATTATAGAAAAATGGTTAAAATTAATACGCTAACATTAAGCCCCTTTAAGGGCATAGAAAATTTGAAAGTTGATTTTCAGAACAAAACCGAAATAAGCGGTGAAAACGGTACTGGTAAAACCACAATTGCTGATGCGTGGTTTTGGCTAATAACAGGAAAATCCTTTGCAGGGCTTACCGACAGCGGCAAGGCGGCATTTTCGGTAATACCGCGCGATGGCGACACCGCGCAAGTAACAGCCGAGATAACAGCCGACGGCGAAAAAATCACGTTAAAACGCTACATTGAGGTAAAGGCAAAGTCAAAAAAAACAAAATTCTTTATAGACGAAACCGAGGTGCAAAAAGCCGCTTTTGATGACTTTGTCCAAACAAAATTAAAAAAAACGGACGTACGCCCCTATTGTGTCCCTGGTGCATTTATGGAACTTGACACCAAGGAGCAGCGCGCGATGTTACTTGAAACCGTAGCAACCCACATAACCGCCCCCCTTGACGGCAACGAACAAGCCGTGGCGGACGAAATAAAAAAAATTGGCGATTTAGCAATATGGGAGAGGGGCAAGAAAACAGCAATTAAGGACGGCAAGGCGGCAATTTTGGCTTTAACGGAGAGCATAAAGACCGCAGAGAGCCTACGCCCAATACCGCAAGACTACACCGCAATTGAAAAAGAACTTGCTGACCTAACAACAGCAACTGCGGCAACCGAAAACGGACACTATCAAGAACTTTTGCAAAAAAAAGAAAAAATTATCCGCGACTATACAGATGCAAAATCCGCAGCATTAAATAAAATCACAATTGCAAATGCAGATTATCAAGAACTTTTATCAAAGCAAAAATATGCCGCACAAGTCAACGCCGCACAAACAACCGCTGCGAAATCGACAATTGAAAATTACAACAAACAAATTTTGCGATTTAAAAACGACCTTGCCGACCTCCGCAAAATGTTTGTAGTCCAACGCGACAAACAGCGCACACCAAGCGACACCTCGTGTGTTAAATGCCCAATTTGCGAACAAATCAACTGCGACAATCCGCTAATCCTTGCTAATTTAGAAGAATCCGAAAAGCAAGCAGCAGCGGCTTTTACAGAGAGGAAAAACAAAGCGTTAGATGAAATTAACGCAAAAGGTCGAGAAATTAAACAAGAGATTGAAAAAATCGAAAACCAAATAAAAATCGTAAATGCCGACCTTGAAAAAGAATTTGTTTTGCCTTTCCAAAAAGAAATTGCAGACGCAAAGGCAAGGCTCGAAAATATCAAGAACGAATTCTACAAGAACTCAAAAACCGTTACAGAAGGCGGACAAACCTACATTCCAGAAACATACTTCTGCGTGCTTATCCGCGGAGATTTGGATGTAAACGAGGCAAAGCTTGCTTCCGTTCTCAAGGCGAGCGGAGCGGAGCTAGCA
>CALFIU010000159.1 GCA_937877455.1 uncultured Bacteroidales bacterium | reverse complement strand
CTGTTGCCTGACACGCGGTTTGACTTCGTGCAGCATTGTTACCTTGCCGAGTTCAAATACCTCACCACCGACAGCAAACCGCAAGCCGAAACCGATGCCTTCAACGCCGCAAAAAATCAGTTGGACTTCTACGCCGCCGATGCCAAAATCGTCAAGATGATTTCCTACTCGACGTTGCACAAGATTGTGATGATATTCAAGGGCGGCGACTTGGTGAGGATGGAAGAGGTGTAGGAAATTTACCCGATTTCTTGCGGTTGCACTATTAATTATGCCCTCTACGCATTGTTCCAAACAATAATCTACCGAACATCTTATTGTTCCTGAAAATAAAAAATAACACGCACATCATGATAAATCCAGCCAACGACACAACATAATAACCAGTTGAACCTCCTTCAAAAAACACATGAGCAATTTGTAGGCACAAAATGTGATACAAATAAATTGGCAACGAATATTTTCCAAGAAATTCTAAAGTTTTGCTTCGTGGCAAACATTTATTCACACAATCATACAAGACAACAATCAAAAATGGAATGCACATAACAAAAAACAATATGCGCCCAACATTACTGTTTTGTTTAAAAAACTCGAAACAAACCATCATCATCGAAACAATCAGAATGCTTCTAAAAATATCAGCCGCCTTTGCCGAAAGCATCTTGCCATGTTCGTAACAATATCTAAAAAACAGACCTATCGCAAAAAAGACATAATTGTACAATCTGAAATCAAACTGTATAAGGTCGTGCAGTGTTTTTGAATAACCATCGGTAAACACAATGCCAAAAATCGACCATTTTGAAATAATGCTTATGATGAAGGCAACCAACAACATCAGCAACCATCTGTGTTTTAGTTTGTTAAATAAAGTCCATAACACGCATGAAATCACCAAATACGAAACAAACCCCAAAATGTACCAAAGATGATACCAAGGGTGGACGAAAGCATAAACAACGTTTTTGACATTGATACCAATCCCATTGTATATGTTATGGTCTAACAAGAAAAACAACACTGCGATTGACCATGGCAAAATGAGGCGATTCCAGTATTTGGGCAACAAATGGGAAAAACTGATATCCAATTTTTCGATTTTGAGCAAAAAGCCAGATATGCCGATGAACAAGGGCATATGAAACGAATAAATGGCATATCGCGGAAATACATCACCGATTGCCCCCGGAATCATGTGTCCGACAAAAACCAAAATAATCAAACAGCCTTTTGCCAAATCAATGCCATAAAGTCTTTCTTTTCCATCAAGTGTTCCTGCCATTTCGATTGATAGTTTTTTGCATCACTATCAATCACTTACCGGCAAACAAAAAGGCGTGAGCCTTTCTATCACATTCACGAGGAGCGTCGCATGAACCCCGCTGTACCGTTAGAATTGCCCACACCTTAGGCGGTGCGAGCATTAACAAAAAAATACGGTACAACGGGCATGTCCAAGACGCCCTCAGAATTGCTGTTATTCCGACTGATTCAAAATCAAGAGTTTGCGACGCTTTTGTTTTGAATGTGAATAATAGTCAATGCTTTGTATGTTAATAATTTATGTTTATTCCGTCATAAAATTTTCGGTTTTATGTCCGTAGTGGCAAAGTTAAGCCATTTTTTTAAGATAATGAAAACTTTTTTTCAAAAATTTTTCATTATCTTTGCCGAAAACATTTTCGCTATGAGCAATGAAGTAAAACTTTTGCCGCAGGGCATCAACGATTTTGGGCGGATACGGCGCGAGGGGTATTATTACGTCGATAAGACCATGTATATCGACACGATTGAGCGTGACAGTAGTTATATGCTTATCGTCCGTCCGAGACGGTTCGGTAAAAGCCTGTTCCTCAGTATGTTGGAATACTATTACGACATCAAGGAAAAGGACAATTTCGACACACTTTTCTCGGGGCTTTATGTCCACGAGCATCCGACAAAATGGCGGAATTATTACCAAGTGCTGACGCTTGATTTTTCGCAAGTGCAGGGCGAGTCGGAACACCTTGAACAAAAGTTTTATAAGTATTGCGGCAACCGCCTTGACGAATTTGCCGTCAAATACGAGGATATGTATTATCCGGGCTTTGCTGACGATATTAAAAATGAGGATGTTGTGTCGGAAAAAATCAACAAAATCGTCGTCCGCGCCAAAGCCTGTGGCAACCACCTCTACCTCATCCTCGACGAGTACGACAATTTCACCAACACCGTTTGGTCGTTGAAGGGTGAAAACGTCTATAAATCAATTACTCACGGCGAGGGATTTTACCGCGATGTGTTCAAAAAATTCAAAGGGAATTTTGAGAGGATTTTCATCACCGGCGTGTCGCCCGTAACGCTCGACGACCTGACAAGCGGTTTCAACATCGCCGAATATGCGTCAAACAAAAGTCAGTACAACCAAATGTTCGGCTTTTCGGAAACTGATGTGCGCGAGATGATAAGTTATTATGTTTCAAACGGTTTGATAAAGGGCGACGTTGACAGGATTGTTGAGTTTTTGAAACCGTGGTGCGACAATTATTGTTTTTCGCTTGGCAGTTTGACCAAGGGCGAGCCGAAAATGTTCAACGGAATGATGACGTTGAAGTACATCGCCGTCTATATCGAAGAAGGCTGTTTTCCCGACGAAATGTTTGTGCCCAACGCGATGATTGACTACAACAAACTCGACCACTTAATCCGTTTGGAAAAGGACAATCATTTCCGCGATTCGATTATCAAAAAAATCATTGAACAAGGCTACGTTTATGAGCGAATCAACACGCATTTCCCCGCGTCGTCGGTGGTCAAGGCCGAGAATTTTGTAAGTTTGCTGTATTATTATGGAATGTTGACGATTTCGGGGACGAGGGGCCTGAGCCTGAAACTTTCAATCCCCAACAACAACGTCAGGTCGCACTATTACAGGTACTTACAGGAAGAATACGACAAATATTTGCCTGTCAACATCAGCGAACTTCAAGCCACTTTCGACAACGCAGCCCTTGACGGCAATTACACCGAGATGTTCACATACATCGCCCAAGCGTACAAAAATGCGTCTGTCAACCGCAATGCAATCGAGGGCGAGCGGACGATTCAGGGCTTTTACATGGCGTATTTGGACATGAACCCGTACTACCTGATGAAGCCCGAAATCGAACTCAACCACGGCTACGGCGACATTTTTCTGTTGCCTGACACGCGGTTTGACTTCGTGCAGCATTGTTACCTTGCCGAGTTCAAATACCTCACCACCGACAGCAAACCGCAAGCCGAAACCGATGCCTTCAACGCCGCAAAAAATCAGTTGGACTTCTACGCCGCCGATGCCAAAATCGTCAAGATGATTTCCTACTCGACGTTGCACAAGATTGTGATGATTTTCAAGGGCGGGGATTTGGTGAGGATGGAAGAGGTGTAGGATACCGTCTGTTAACATACCTGCCGGGATTGTTGTAATTCAAGACCTTGGCTGGCACGCCTGCGACAGTGGCATTGGCTGGCACGTCCTTTGTAACGATTGCGCCCGCACCAATCGTTGCGTTGTCGTGGATTTTAACATTCTCAACGATACACACTTGCGGGCCGATGTATACGTTGTCGCCAATGGTGGCGGGTGTATTTAGACATAAAAAAGAAAGCGGGGTATTTTTGCTCTGAATGTTCCGCTTTTGAGGCCTACCACAGCCCAACCTTGAAAAACAAACAGAGATACCCGCGCCTTTTGGTGTATATACTTTGCCGCGCGCAATGTGTGAAAAGGGCGCATAACAATACACCCCCCCCCACAAAGGCGCGGGTCGCATAAACCCAACCCGCAAGTTTCCGTTGTGTCTTTGTCAAGGATTTTCAAAAGTGGTAGTTTCAAAAAAGCCAAAAACAAACGATAAGCAAACGCATTTCCAATATGTTATTTGTCAGAAATCCAACGGTGCAAAATTACTTCGTTTTTCGCTAACAAAAAACTTTTTTTCAAAAAGTTTTCATTATCTTTCCTCTAAAAAGAATTACCAGTACTTGTATTACAGATACTTGTATGATGTATGATATGAAGTAAATGCATACGAATGGTTGGATGGCTGGATTCCCGCCACCTGAGAATAGAAATTATTTTTACTTTCCTCTTCAGCCTCATGGGACTATGCCGGTGTCCAATCCCCTTGCCGATGCAATTATTTTGCGTTACGCGCTCATAGGCAGCACAAAGATACTAATGTTGTCGGCGAGGGTATATCGTGGGAATGGCCGTCAGGCCATTGACGATTCAGACGCCCGTTTTTTTTCTTCTCCGGTCTGCTTCTTCAACCGCTCGAGGTAGATGTCCTTGAAATCCACTTCGTCATGCAGCATGTGCCAGACGGCGACAAGCACTTTCCGGGCTATCGCCACCTGGACTTTCATCTTGCTTTTGTGCCGCTGTGTGCATTGGACAAAACTGTAGTTCGAGAAGAAACAGTTGCGTGTCCGTGCGGCGATCCACGAGACCTCTATCAGTATCTGCCTGAGGAAACGGTTTCCGTGCGTGATTTTGTTGCTCTTTATTTTCCGGTTGCTCTCGTCGTTCCTTGGCTTGAGTCCGCACCAGCCGACGATGTCGGTTGCCTTTTCGAACGGCTCCATGTCCGCCCCGGTCTCCGCAATTATTGACGAAGCCGCGCGTTCCTTGACACCGGGTATGGTCTGAAGCCGTTCGAATTGTTTGGGGAAATGCTCCTTGCACAAGGCCGTGGGTTGCTGTTGGCAGTCCTCGATATGCCTTTCGGTGGTTTCAACCATCTCCAGATACTGCCTTATGAGGTCGATGTCGGCGGCATGGAAGTCCGCCGTCAGCGCGTCCAAGACCGCCTGCCGCCCATGTTTGTTCTTCGTGCGTCCGTGCACGAGTTCGACGAGTTCCTTCGGGTCGGTCGTGCCGCTGGAAATGGCTTTGACGCACTCGGTGTAACTCTTGCAATTGATTTTCGAGACGAGGTTGCTCAGGCGGAAGCCGCACCCCTGCAGGAGCGAGTCAAGTTTGTTAGTGTTGTACGTGAGGTATTCCTGAAGGTCGAAGATGCGGCGGTTGTACTTGCGCATGTCCCGCACGGCTGTATTCGGCACGAAACTGCCGCGTATGGTGTCGTTGACCAGGCACTCGGCTATCCACTGTGCGTCTTTGACGTCGCTCTTGCGGCCTGGAAGCTGCTTGATGAAGTATGGGTTGGCAAGTTTCAACGCCATGCTGCCGCACAGGACGTTCCATACGGGAATCCAGTATGTCGCCGTGCTCTCCATGGCGGCTTCCGTGACTCCGAATGACACCATGTCCCTGCACATCTCCGCAAGCGACGGAGTGTATGTGCTGTAAACTTTCTCAAAAATTTTTGCCTTGCTGTTGTCCATGATACAGAGAAAAACCGTATCTTTGTGGACGTCAAGGCTGGCTACTCTGCGTTGTGGTCTGTCCATATCAAATTATCATTAATTGAATTAAACAAATTCCCAAATTTTGCAATTTGGATTGATTATTACAATGCAAATTTAGTGCGAGCCTTGACTTTTTATTTGCTGGTGTAGAAAATATCAGGTTTTTTATATAATTTTGCTCTAAGGTAAATTCTCACGACCGCTGAAAAACGGGTACAATTAACTTTTATAAAGTTTTTGCAGTCTGCGCTTTCTTTTTTCAAAAAAAGTGTAACCTTTTTGAGAAACCTTGTGTAAGTTCAAAAAAAATGTTATCTTTGCCACAAATTGAAAACAAAATGTCCAATAAAAACACAAACTTGCATAGAGCAAAAAAAATACGTGATGACGAATTTTACACCACGTATGAAACCGTCGCCGATGAACTGTCTAAATATAAGCAACAATTCAACGGTAAGGTTGTGCTATGTAATTGCGACGACCCTATGAAATCAAACTTTTGCAAGTTTTTTATTGACAATTTCAAAAATTTTGGACTGAAGCGACTGATTTGTACTTCATATTCTTCGTCAGAACCGATTCAGACGGATATTTTTGGAAATGTAAAAATCGGTTTTCAATCAAAATTCGGGAAAATACTCGATGTGACGGATATTGGAGATCAGTTTGATATGGAATCTTCTGTAAAAAATCTCAATGGGAATGGTGATTTCCGTAGCAAAGAATGTGTTGAATATCTGAAAGTTTGCGACATCGTAGTTACAAATCCACCATTTTCTCTTTTCAAAAAATTGTTTAGTTTGATAATGCAATACAAAAAACAATTTTTACTAATCGGCAACCAGAATGCGTTGACTTACAAGGAGATATTTCCATACGTGCAGAACAACCAAGTTTGGACAGGCTATCAGTTTGGCGAAATGAAATTTCGTGTGCCAAACGATTCCGAGCCGAGGGAAACACGTTTTTGGGTGGACGAAAATGGTCAAAAATGGCGCAGTCTTGGCAACGCAATGTGGCTTACAAATTTGGACAATGCGAGACGGCACGAAACTTTGAAATTGATAAAAAAGTTTGACCCTGAAATTCATCAAAAATATGATAATTTTGATGCCATCCACATACGAAATATTACGGAAATACCATGTGATTATCAAGGTATAATGGGCGTACCGATAACAATAATTAATCGTTACAATAGCGAACAATTTGAAATTGTCGGAGAGGCAAACCACGGCTGCGACAACGAGTTTGACTTTTTTAAGCCAACAATCAACGGTAAAGAAACTTTCAAAAGAATCTTAATCCGCAATAAATATGTCAATTGAGTTCAAAATATTGGATTTGTTCAGTGGAGCAGGTGGTTTTTCGTACGGTTTGGAAAAAAATCCTCATTTCAAAACCGCTGTCGCAACTGATTTTAACGAAAGTGCTTTGAACACTTTCAAATTCAATATGCCTGACACTGAAATAATTATAGGCGACATCACTAATGTGTCTGTCAAAAAGGAAATCATAGAAAAAAGCAAAAAACTCAACGTTAATTTGATAGTTGGAGGTCCGCCTTGTCAGGGGTTTTCACTTAAAGGAAAAAAACTTGGGTTGGAAGACAAAAGAAACTATCTTTTTAAAGAGTATCTTAGCATTGTCGAACAATTGCAGCCAGAAGTATTTGTAATAGAGAATGTTAAGGCATTGATTTCGACATCTGCTGGATGGTTTAAGAATCAGATTTTAGACAGAATCAAAAGTCTTGGCTACTATGTTGATTACGGAGTTCTGACTGCATCAGAATTTGGAGTTCCCCAATCAAGGCCGCGCACTGTGTTCTTATGTTGCAAATCTTTGGAAATCAAACTGCCCAAACCAACATGTACTAAAGTTGTAACAGTGAGGGATGCAATTTCGGATTTAGCATATTTGCAATCAGGAGAAGGTGCTATCGAACAAGATTATACCACCAAGTCCGAAACTGATTATCAGCGTCTTATGCGAATGGATTCCACTAAACTTTTCAACCATAAAGCCTCCAACCATGCACAAATTGCAATCGAAAAATTGAAATTGATTCCTCCAGAATGTGGTAAAGAGCATTTACCAGCCGAAATGATTGGAAAACAAAAGTTTTCAGGGACTTGGGGGCGGTTGAAATGGGATTTGCCGTCACCAACAATCGACACAAGGTTTGATGCATGCTCAAACGGCACCAACAACCATCCATTCTTAAACCGTGCCATTACTCCAAGGGAAGCCGCACGTTTGCAATCTTTTGACGATAAATTCGTATTTGTGGGCACAAAAGTTGCAATAAGACAACAAATTGGCAATGCAGTTCCTCCATTGATGGCAAAAGCCATTGCTGACCAAATTTACAACACTTTAACGATACAACAATGAACATCGAAATGTCATATCTCTTGGGCATGATTCTTGGCAACGGAGAGATTCAGCAAGACAAGGCAGAAACAACCGTTACAATTGACATACCTTACAAAAATCTTTACACAGATGATTTTAAAGATGTAGCTGTGTATGTTAAGGCAAGTACGGTTGATATTCGGTCTATTGTAGAGCCTTTAATCGGTTATAATTTAATAGTGACCGAAACAAAACATTCTACCAAATTGAGTTTTTCAAAGCCCAACAATGAGTATGTAATGCGCGAACTAATACGCTTGATTGGTGCGGGTCGCCATCATTCGGCGATGAAGATGAACGAAGAATTGTTTTCTATGTCAACAGATGAGAAAAAATCGCTTCTTCGCGGAATTGCCGACGTTACGGGATATATCCGCAAGAGTAATATTGCCTTTGGTCAAGATGGTGCGCACAGAGTTTATATCGAAATCCCTGGCAATTGGTGTATGGTGATTGACATTGCTAATATGCTCAAAGCCGTCGACATTCCAGTACAAACAATTGATTTTGGACACCCTAATTTCAGGGATGGCAACTTGATAAAATATAATGAGGGCAAAAGAAACTTTTGGAAAAAAGAACATCAAGTGAAGATTTTTGCTAACGAGTTTTTGCCCGTTGGATTTAACATTAAACACAAACAAGATGCTTTGGAAAAATACGCTGACGAACTTTTGGAGTTTATCGACCCAAACAAAACACACAAATTCTATTGGGAAAAGACCATACGTCGCGTTGTAAAACCTTCACATCCGGGAGAAAACGATGCTGCCTTGCCTGCGGAAATTCGTGGTAAGCATTTTGACTCTTGGTCTGATTTGGCTAAATTTTTGGGATATGGCAAATAATGTAAGCAAAGAATTTGAGTTGTACGAGCCTATGAGGCTATGGTTGCAACAATATTTGGAAGACAAATACAAGGGTTGGCAAATTATCACCGTTGATTCTCATGCTCGAACATTAGACTCGTTTCTTGAAGAGAATGGAGTGTTGGATAATTATCCTCAGACTGTTGGATTGGATATCCAAATCGACGTTTTGGGGATTTTGAAGAAGGGCAGCAAATCCAACATTATTTTTATTGAAGCCAAGAAAACCCAACTCAATTTACACGATTTAGGGCAACTATGGGCGTATTGCAAACTATGTAATCCTTTGGAGGCGTTTCTATTGTCGTCCAACAGTTTGGGTAGCTTGAACAAAATTCTAAACAATCTTTTGCGAACTGATTTGCTTGATTTTGGCGATGGCAAGACAATTAAGAAAATGCAAGTAGGCAAATGGGATGTGATGCGAAAGGCAATAGATTATAAGACTTTGGTTCCAAAAATGTAACAATTTTTTTTGAAAATCTTGTAACCTTTTGACTAAAATCAACACTAAACATCAAAAAACGCATTATGAAGAAAACAAAGAAAACCCAATCCAAAAAGAAATTCCAGCCCTACACTCCGCCGTCCACCGTCCTCTCGCTCGACGCTGACGGCGCGGAGAAGTTCCTTTTGGAAACATCGCAGTTTATGAACTGCGAGATGCCAGAATACATTGTCTTTGACGATGTATTGCAGTTTGTAAAAGAAAAAATCGGCAACAAGACCTTTGACGAATGTTGCGCGCAGAATCCCGACAACATTAACGACGTGTCGCTCAATATGCTCACCAACAAAGACGGACATTACGCCGTCCGTCCGTTGACTCTTGCCAATCCATATCTTTATTACTTCATTGTCAGGGAATTATGTAACGAAAACAGTTGGGCGGCTATAAAAGATTGCTTTGAGAAATTCAAAGTGCCGAATTTTACCGCCTGCGCTATACCTGTTATCCCGCAAAAAAACGAATCGTTCCACAAGTCAACAACTATCCTCAATTGGTGGAACAACCTCGAACAGAGGGCGTTGGAACTCTCGTTAGAATATAAATACATGTTTGTAACCGACATCACCAACTGTTACGGCTCGGTCAATCCGCAGACAATTGAATGGGCGTTGACACTCAAAGACACCGAGCATCACAGCGACAAAAACCGACCGATGGCAAAAAACATCATCCGCTACCTCCAAGCCTTGCAACAAGGGCGCAACATCGGACTTCCACAAGGCGGCGTGGCGTTCAATCTAATAGGCGAAATAATTCTCGGATACTCTGACTTGTTGTTGTACAACAAGATTGAAGAATATTGCAAAGAGAAGAAAATCAAGGACTTGAAATACCAAATAATCCGCTATTGCGACGACTATCGGATTTTTTGCAACGATATGAAAGTTTTACAAGACATTTCGTACATTTTGCAAGGCGTTTTGGAAAGTCTCAACTTCCGCATGAACAGTCAGAAAACCAAGATTAGCACCTCGATTGTTACCGACAGCATCAAGCCCGACAAACTTTGGTACATCGAAAACACGCCTATTTTCAAAGGCAAAGACTGTTCGTTTGGCGGAATCCAAAAAGCGTTGATGTACATTTTGCTTTTTGGACGCAAATTCCCCAACGGCGGACAGCTCAAAACCATGCTGTCAAAACTCAACAAAATCATCGAGCATCGCAAAGACATCTTAGAAAACATAGCCCCGATGTGCGCCATCGCCACGCAGATTGCCGCTGAAAATGTCAACATCAGCCATTATGCCTTGCGCACTGTCAGTCTTTTGGCGAAAAGACTCAAATCTGTCGAAAGCCGCGAGATTTTGGACAAGGTTGTTGACAAACTAATCAGCCGTCCAAATTCGCTCTACGACCAGCTTTGGCTTCAAAACATCACCCATGCCGACGACATCAAGCGCAAAAAAATAGCGCACAGAGAATACGATTTTCCGCTTTGCCAACTTGTTGACTGTAAGGACGTTGAACTATGGAACAACTCGTGGCTCAAACCCGAACTAACCGACAATTTTCCATACTCAACAATCGTTGAAGCCCAAAAACTTAAAGAAACAGACAAGGTGATAACTTTCAGAGAAATACGCAGTTACAACGAATGGCTCGACAGTGAGGATTGGGACGATTGATGATTAATCACTTCTCCCACTCCGTAATCTCGCACTCGTGCTTTTTGGTGTCCGCAAACACACTTACACCACCACCTCCACAATCTCCCTGCCGTCTTGTGAAATTGTCCTTGCTTCGGGTTTGCTATTCTTGTTGAAACAGAAACTCAGAATCGTTTCTCAAATTCAAAGAAGTTTTTGAATCTTGTTTCAAATATCTTGTTTGATATTTTTGCTAGTCCATTTTCATCAGTAATTATATTGAAAGTAGATGCAATATTCAAACCATCAACGTAGTTGTTATATGATATGTATCTACCGTCCAATATTTCTCTAATAGACTTTTTCAGTGCTGGATGGCAATCCATAAGATCAAACAGTTCCGTAAACAAGGGACAACGTTCTGTAAGTATGATTTTCACCGCATTTTGCAGACCCTCCTTGTCCCAACTAAAATTTTGTTTGTCAATCAGTTGGCAAACTCTCGACACAAAGAACGGATAGCCTGATGTGTAATCTGTAATCATCTGCGACATTTGAGCCGTGTTCATTCCTGTATGGTGGTCGGATTCGTATTCTTGTAGCATTTGTTGGATGCCGTCGGTTGGCAGCGACATGTCGGTAGTGTACGCCACGGCGATGTTCCACGGCGAATTGTACTGGTGGTCGGAATCGGGGCGAACTTTGAGTTTCAAGTTTTTGATGTCGTAGACACCGGCGAGGATTACGGATTGGAAAGTGGGATTTTTTTTGCGGTTTAGGTACTTACTTCGCAACATTCTCAGCAATTCGATGAACGATTCGTAGTTGCTCGCATTGTCCACTTCGTCGATTATCACCACAATTGGCTTGGACGAATTTTTGTTGATTTTGACAATGAGGTCGGCAAGCGACTTTGGTTTTATTTTGTAATTATCCGCATTGGCAACTGTTTCTGTTATTGCATTCGCTACCAAATCGTTGACCTGCGTCTCTTCGTAGTCGATAGCGGATTTGAAAGCGTCGGCAAAGGCAAATGAAAGCGATTCTATGTCTTTGAACTCCGCCTCGCCCATGCTCTCGAAACTTATCGAAAACACCACATATTTGTCGTTCAACTTATTTGTCAAATGATACAGCGTCGTGGTCTTTCCGTATTGACGACCACGGTTGATGGTGATGTACTCGCCCTTTGCGACCGCCTTTTCTATTTCGTCGATTCGGCTGTCGATGTTTACCATATAATGGTCTTCTGGGTAGCAAATGCCTGTGGTGTTGAATTCTTTCATGATTGTGCCTTGTGCTTTTTATGTCCGACGCAAAATTAACAAAAATATTTCGGAAAACATGGTGGCGAAGTGGAATATTTTGAGTATCATACCAAAAATATTCCACTCCGCAATATCCCTATTGCATTATTTTCACCAACTTATCATATAAATCCATTGTGGCGGCATCGTCATCCAAATTGATGTAGATAATCTCTGATTTGATTTTGATACGAATACATTTGCCATTAACCGAAACAAAGAGAAGGCAGTTGCCATCGTTTTTAACATTAAAATGCCCTTTTTTTATTCCGCCAATACTAAAACCATTTGTCCTTAATGTCGTAATCGGTT
>CALFIU010000158.1 GCA_937877455.1 uncultured Bacteroidales bacterium | reverse complement strand
CGTTTTTGAACGCCTCAGCCATATATTCACAAAATGTTTTGTAAAAAGTAGTTGTACTTAGCCAGTCGTTGTCTTCTGTATCCTCAAAACTTATCGACACCACCAAATATCTGTCGTTGAGGTTGTTGTAAATCCATTTTAACGCTGATGTTTTTCCAAACTGACGCGCACGAGTGATGGTGAAATAGCATTTGTCGTCGATAAGACCTTCAAACACTTTCATCTTGTTTGTAACGTCCACCATGTAGTGAAGTTCGGGGTCGCAGGTTACCGATGTATTGAATCTCTTTGCCATGTTGAATCTTGCTTTTTCTTTCAACTGCAAATATAGTCAATTAATCTTATGAACCCAAAAAATATTTTTTCGTTTTCGTAACATTCAAAGTCATAAAGACTTAAAAGTTAAAATGTAAAATATAATTTACCCCCCCCTAACAAAACTTTACATTTTGTATAATTTTTGCTATATTTGAGGCGTTAATTTGTATGAAGAAATAACAACTATGGTATGTAATAATACTTGCAAAATTATAATCAAAAATAAATGGCAAAATTATCTGTAACAATAAACAATGCTGACAAGAAACAGAAATCGCTCAAGCGTCTTGAAACGATGGCTCGCGCTCTTGTCAAGGACGGCAATATATCTCCGTCTAACCGTCAAATACTTGAGAGTGAAGCGACGAAACTCGTTGTGTCTATGGAAGAACTCAACGAGATAATTCGCCGTGTACTTGGCGAAAATTCGGATAAAAACAAAGTTGAAGATGCTTCCGACCCTCAAAAAATAGACACCAAAGAAACTTCCCAAAATGATACAGAATCCAAAGAAACAAGTACAGTTATCAATCCACCTCCTCCACCGCCTCCACCGCCTGAACCTGAGAAGGAAAAAGATAGCAAACGCAAGCCGCTCATTATAGCGTTGTCGGCAGTAGCGGTAATCATTGTCGCCTTGTTGGCATGGCTGATAAGGTCAAAGACTGACATACCGGGCAATGAAAACGCAGAAACCAACGACACGCCTTCTGAGTCTTCCGAAACTGTTGACCCTATATTGGATAGCCTCCTTAAATCTGCCGACGATATGTTCAATACGAAGAATGTCGCCCGTGCAAAGAAGATGTTGCAAGACGCAATGGCTCAATATCCGTCGAATGAAAGATTACAAAATCGTGTAGATAAGTGTAATGCAATCATCAAATCTTCTTGCTATTCCTCGCTCAAGCAAGTTCGTGGATTATCTCCAATAGGCGAGCAAGACAAGCTTGGCTACTCCAATGTGAATGGCTACATCGTCATTGATTTCCTTTACGATGAGGAGATAAGTCGGCAGGAAGAAATGATTGCGTTGACTAAAAATGGTAAATACGGTGTGGTTGGCGGCGACTTGAAAGAACCGTCAGATTTTAGATATGACGAGGCTCTTTGGATTCCAAGTAGCAAGCATTACCGACTTGTTAAAGACTACACTGGTGCCGCTGACATCGTTACCGTTGTAGAAGGAAAACTTACAATACAATAAAATCTATAAACATAAAATGAAAAGAATCATGACAAAGATGAAACTATTTGCTGCCGCCATTATGATTGTATTTTCGGCGATGGCGTGTGCATCCAATGGTGGCTCTGCAAATGACGATAGTCCGCTTTCTCCGCAGGATTCGATTGTTCAAAAGGCTTTGGGCGACAGTATCTTCAACATTATCGCCAATGCAAAGACTATCACTGCCGAGATTATTGGCTACACAGATTCTACCAAAGCCAAGACCCCAGAAGTAAAACTATCTGCCGAAGATTTGCAGATAATGAAGTTTCTTCTGCGCAACCCTCAGAATGTGGCATCCAACGACACCGTTTTTGGTCGCGTGCTGCCAAACATCTGTTTCAAGTTCCAATACAAAAAACTGATGTGCCAACTCTATTTTGATTTTGGACTCAGAAAATGGCAAGTCAAGGACAAGGACGACAAAGTACTCAGGACTTTCGACATTAAGTCGCCAGAATTTGTCCACTTGGCAAGCCAACTGTTTCCAAGCGATGAATATCTTAACGAACTTTTAAAACAATAAGGCTATGAAAAAGATAATTTTTGTATTGATGTGGCTCGCCTTGATGTTGACCGAGGCAAGCGCGCAGAAAAAAATCCACTGGCTGCTATTCATCGATACCGATGATGCCAACGTGGGACAACTTGATGTCAATGGACGTGATTTCCTGCGAACCAACTTCGTTGATGTTATCAACTCAGCTCTTACAGGTGCATACCAGACTGATATTCAAGACAACTACGGCTCAAATTGTAACCCTTACAAGTGCAAGTCGGCAGTCCAAAACCTTAACGTTGCATCCGATGATATTGTAATTTTTTATTACATTGGACACGGCGGACGATCTGTAAGTGTGAGTGATAGAGAACATCCGTGGCCTAAAATGTGGCTTGGTCAAGACGACCCATCAAAGATGATAGACCTTGGATGGGTTCACGACCAACTCAAAGCCAAGAACCCAAGACTTTTGCTGACTATCGGTATGTGTTGCAATGTTAAGCAAAACTTGCCGACGAGCAACACACCGTCTTTCAGCCAAAGTTATGGTTCATACGAAATGTCGGCAGCCGAAAGGGAACATATAAAAAAAGTTTTCCAAAATACTTGTGGTAATATGATTGCTACGTCAGCAAGTCCAGGGCAGTCGTCGCGTGGTGGTTCGTTTAACCCAGAATTGGCAATTAAGCCTATGGATTACTATACTGCCTTGCTCTGCCTTAATTTCAAGGACCAATATGAAAATGGAGAGTTTGATATTGAGCAACTCTTCAAAATAACAGGTTCTGACATAGACCGCGAGACTGATAATGAACAGACTCCTATATACAAAGCATCGCTTTCGCAAGGGCAATGTCCGACATCCCAGTTGCCTGCGCCTGGCCCAAACCCAAGTCGATGCCGACAGATGCCCTCCACAGTCAATGTCAACGATATGACCGACCTCGAAGGTCTTATGGAAGCCATCGTATGCAACAAAAAGGATATGCCAAATCGCAACACCTTTTTCGCATCCGACTGTGTGGTAAGGATACTTGGACAGGACGGGAAGACGCAGGTTGACCGCGTTTCAATTAACACGTATATGCTCCGTGTACGCACGAGCGACATACTTTTACGTGTTGTGCCAGTGGCAACAACCGTGGAGAGTGGTAAAATAAAAGAATTTTTTGTAAGGGAATATTATCAAAGAGGGAGATAAAAGCCATGAAAAAGTTTAGAATATTTTCAGTTATCATTGTTTTGTTTGTCGCATTGATTATGCCATCAGCAGTGAATGCACAACAGATGATAGTAGATGGAATCACTATTCAACTGCCAGACTTGAACAATCCAAGACATCAAGAGCTTCTAAAGCAGCGTGCCAAGGAGTGTGTACGTCAGATGAACACATACATCACCTCTATGACCAAGAAAGCCGAACGGGACGCAAACAACGAGTTGCATCCTACGCTACAAGACAGGAATGATTTCCGTACTGCTGCACTCGAGTTGTTTCTTGACAATGGAGATTCCATTACATTGTCCAATGGAGTGAAGGGAGCACCCGCACTCATGGAGACCTCTAATGGTCGCACTGGTTTTGTCAATAGTCGCCCAGTCAAGGATTATTTTCTACGTCTCATTAATATGATTATCCGTAACACATATACTGAAGTTAAAATCACAAGCACCGATATTGAGAATATGGATGCCACCAATTTAGTAAAAGTTGGTGACAGATACCAATGCGTAGTAACATATTATCAGGATTTCGTTGGAAGACGTGGTGAGATAAAGGCATACGCTGACAGAACAAAAAAACAAATAGTAGTTTGGTTTGTTCCGTATCATAGTCCATACGGTGATGAAGTTGTGCCGCGGTTAGGAGATATTTCAGCAAAGGAAACTGTACTAAAATAAAAAGAATAACCAAGGCATTTAAATTGAATTATGAAACGACTTTTTTTTATGATTATCTGTATTATGGCATTCAATGCATGTACAGAGGCTCAAGTAGTGGTAAATTCGGAATATGAAAAAGAACTTTTTAAGGCGCGTGTTAAACTTGTAGAGAGTTTTATGCGTAGGTTTAATTGTACCGAAATACTGCACACAATAGACACCATGCAGAGTGGGTTTAAGCAAAAAAACATCATTTCTCTATTTGACGGTCTGATGTTTGGAACAAAAGGTGAGAACGACTCTCTCTACCGTATGGCTAACTCTTTTGCCAATGATGTAATCAAGTATAAAACAACGCTCAACAATCTTGATACTAACTGGTTTGCCATAGCCACGTGCCATGGCAAACTAAAAGGCAAGTCGGTTGATTTTACGTTAATTCTAAACACTGAAAAATATGCTCCTGATGCTTATAAATGGGTAATAGCAAAAGCAGTTGGAGAAATTTTTAGTCTTACACCGTCAGAGTCGAGCAACGACATTTTGATAACGCCGCTTGCCCACGAAACCAACTTTATAGAACTTAGACGCATAACAACGCAAAAAGACGACTGGATACTCAACTACAAGCAGAAACAATACGACCTTGACCAAACAGCGGTATTTTTTGCATACGTCAATGCAGGGCTTTTGGATATTGAGTATGTTAAAGATTTGCAATTTTTGTTTTTGCAGCTTCCTGGTTGGACATTTTCCATAATTGATTTTGACCGTGAAACGATGAACTCAGGATGGCTTATAACCTCTTTTCAAAAAATGACAGACGCAGAAAAGAAAAAGTTTTTGGAAGATGTGTATCATAAGAAATAGAATTGTCATAGCGGTAATACTCGCAGTATTGCCGCTTTTTGCATTTGCTCAGTCGCCTGAGCAAGTGGTGCGCCAATATGTAAGCCATCTCAACGACTGGCTTGCCTCTCCGTATAGTTCTGAGAAACGTGCAAAAGTGTTGTCAATACTCAACGGTGGCTCAAGTGCGATGAAGGACGAGATTGTTGAAAACTATAATTCAGATGCAGGGAAAGAGTATACATCCCCTGGCAACTATCTTGCTATTTTTTATGAAAAGACAACTGCGAGCCGAGTAAAGGTAGAGATAATAAATTTGAAAATCCAATCTTATGATGGTGAAAAATATGTAACTGCCATCTTGAAATATTCAGGCGGTATATCACTTAGTACAGCGTCAGATTTTTGGATAAATAGCGGCAAGATAACTGGTATCGTGTCCAACGAGCGAGAGATTGCCAAGTTACACAGTGGCAACTCAATTGCAAGTAATACAACCAATACACCAACTATACAAAACAATACTAATACAACGCAGCCAGTCGTGCCGCATAAAGAAGAACACGAATACGTTGACCTTGGACTTACCTCCGGCACACTTTGGGCAACAACTAA
>CALFIU010000157.1 GCA_937877455.1 uncultured Bacteroidales bacterium | reverse complement strand
CGCGCCGCGACACTCCGCACGGCTATGTCATCGAACTCAAATATTGCAACCATTCTGCTACCCCCGCCGAAGTGAAGGCTTTGTTGGAACAAGCGCGTGTCCAGTTGCCCCAATATATTGCCGCCAAGGATTTGTCCACCAAGGCAAAAGACCACAATTGGACGCTCCACCCAATAATCTTGGTCTTCAAAGGCTGGGAACTGGCGGAATATGAGGTGATGGGGTGAAAAAATTTGTTTTCTATATGACACATGATTTATAAATTTGGAACGCGAACAAAAATCATTATATTATGGAAAACATAAAAGAAACATTGGAAAATAAGGCGCAGTATCTTTGTGTTTCAATACCTTACGACAAAGATGACGAGCCGCATCTTATATCCTTCGACGACGGATGTATGACCGAATTGGAGTGCGACGACGATTTTACGCCACCGACACTCAATCCCGAAACGAAGTTGTTGGAATATGTTATCAACCTGAAAAACGGCAAAGTAGAAAATTGGAACTACAAAGATGGCTACCTGCGTATGTGGGCAAAAGTTTGCGACAGCGGCACCTACACTTTGCTCGATGCCGACAAAAAACCTCTTTGGCAGATTTGTGGCTACGTTCCAACCTCAATTCTTCCGCCATACGAAAAATGGTTTGAAGACTATCTCGAACTTGCAGTCAATCACGACGGAACAATCAAAAATTGGCGCAACAACCTTGATTTCTCGGAATTTATCACAGAAGGCAAAGCCCCAAAAACCGTAAAGACCTACAAATGGCATCGGGTTGAAGAACTTGTGCGCGACATTATGTCCAAGCACCTCAGCGAAGAAGAGAAGGAAAAGTTGAGAGAGGAACTGAGGAGGATGTAAGAATGGCAAAATTCACCAACATACGGGAATTATTTGCGATGTTGAAACGCGAGGAAAAAATCTTGACAGACTTTTTCGAAAAACGTAAACTCAACGGACTCAAATACGACTACGTGTCCAACGTGTTGGAAAATCAGGACGAGCGTATTAAGTATCTCGTTGACAAAGAGATAATTAGAGAACATTCTGACATTTATGAACTCGATGAATTGTATATCAATTTTTTCGAGCAAGCACTTGATGCCAATGAGGAAATCAACATCTCGTACATCAACGAAAACATCGAGACAATCAAACAAAACATCTCTTATTATCTCAACGAAAAGGGCGAAACCAAGCGCAATGAATATATACGTAAAATCAAAAATACACTCCGCAACATTGGCGTTATCACAATTAGAAACGTCATCGACCTAAAACGAAATGTGGAAAATACTTATAAAACCGAGGCAAACTATCAAAACAAAAAACTAAAACTTCAAAATTTCGACAAGAAATCAAACGACATCACCTCGCTGATTATACAATCGGAAAAACTCATCGACGAAAACGAATCAAGTTTTTTTGCAGCAACACTCGACGACGAACTACAAAACATAATCTCCAAACTCCGTATTTCGCTCGACAAGTCAAAGCACAACCTTATCGAAATCAAAAAACAGATAATCAACTTCCTCAACCAAATTCAATCGCAAAGCATTTTTGTAGAAAAACTACGGAAAATCAAATATTTAAAAGACCAAATAACTCTAAAATCGTCAACGAATTTTATCGAAGTTCTAACTAAGAAAAACGATTTGATTTTTGATTCGATGCCTCAATATCCACTAAAACTATCGCTCTCCACATTGCAAGGCGACGAGGCCGTCCGTGAAAGCATTTTGAAAATAGCCGAACGCAAAAAAACGGGCGTAACAAAAGACCCATTGCGGAAGATATTTCGTCGGAATTGCTCGACACCAAGACCGAAGAAGAAATCTTTATCAATCACGAGGTCATAAAAAACGCTTTTTTGGCATCGGGATATAGCAATTTGTTGGATTTTATGGAGTCGTATACTTTCCCAAAAGATGTTGATTTTGAGGATATTGTGTTAATTTATTGTCAATTGGTGTCGCTGTACGAAAAAGATTTGGTATTTGATAACAATTATCAAGAAAAAAACGGTGTAAAATTTGCTGTTGTAACACATAAACAATGAACAAATCGAAAGACAATTTCGCAATTACTATCTGTTGGAAAGCAAACAGTATCAGAAAGTTCCGCTTACAATCAGCAATGTTTTTCTCAACACAAAACTTGATGCGTCGGTAATCAAACAGACAATTATTTCGTCGCTTGAAGACGGCACACCGCCCGTTGAACTCTCGCGTTACACCAACCATTTGAAGGATTTCGACAAAGACATTGCCGACATCAAACGTTGGACAGAAAAAGACCAACGCGGCAATTCCATCGTCGAAAAACTTGCAAAAAAGATAGGCGAAACTTATAACAACTTGATTTTCATTAATAAAGAAAAACAACAATTGGCTTCAAAACTTGGTTTTGCGTATAACCGTTTTCAAAACGAAAAACCAGAAACCGACAATTTTTTGAATTTATCCAACGACAAAATAAAAGAATTGGAAAACAAAATTGAGAGTTTGAGCAAAAGTTTTGAGTCTATAAAAAGTCAATTAAACCAAGAAATTGGCAAGATTTCTGGCGAGATTGACAAGGCAAACAACAAGCAAAAATTTTATGACGACAACGACATCAAAAACGTAATCATCCGTGTTGAAAACGAAGAAAACGTAGCGGAGAAAAAACGGTCGTTGGAAACGGAAAAAAATATAATGACCGACAAATTTCGCGACATCGAAAGCCGTTTCAATGAAATTATAAAACAATACGAAAACGACTTAAAACAGTTGAAAAACAACAAAGAAGCCAGTAAGATTTCTGCAAGGGAAATTTATCTTTCTGACTGCGAAAAAATCAAAACACAAAACGCCGAAATCGTTAAAGAGATTGAAAATCAAAGTCAAGAAAAATTGACGTATTTTGACGATAAAATTCACGGAAAACAATCGGAAATTAATCAAAAAAACATCGATTTTCAAGTTTGTCAACAGACCGATTTGTATAAAAACGAACTTGATAATCTAAAAACTGAACTTGACAAATTAAGTCAAATTATCTCTGCAAGTAATTCGGAACTCGAATTTGTCAAGAAAGAAAAAGAATTGCTCACGAAAAATTTTGAAAAGGAAAAAGAATTAAAATCAAAATCTTTCGATATTGAAATCGAAAAACTTAAAACTCACAAAACAGAATTGAGCAACAAATCGTCGGAGATTGATAGCAAAATCGAAAACTACAAAGGCTCGTTCTATGATTGGCTCAATAATGAAGTTAGCGGTTGGGAAAACTCTATTGGTAAGGTAGTTAGCGACGACGTATTGTTTAGCAAAAACCTTAATCCACAACTCTCGCATATTGAAAATACAAATCTTTACGGCGTAGAAATAGACATCGAGAAAATCGAGAAAAAAGTCAAGACTATCGACGACTACAACGCTGAAAAACAACAAATTCAAGAGAAAATTTTGATAATCACCAAGCAAATTCAAGACGCTCTAAAACAAAAGGACGATGAAATCCAAAAACTGCAAATTGTTTGCAATCGTGATGCTAAAAACCTCAACGACCGCCGTCAAAAGGCTGATTATCAACTTACCCAGTCGCAACCTAAATTTGAAACAAAGCAAATTGATTATAAAAATTTGCAGCAAAAAGCCATTGATGATAAGGCAAAATTAATTGCAGATTTCAAGGCTCAATTGACAAAACTGAACAGCGAAAAACTGTCAATCGAAAACGAAAAAAAAGGTTTTCAGAAACAAATCGATGACAAAATCAATGCGCAAAATCAAGAACGCAATTTGCAATTAGAACAAAGGAAAAATCAATACGATTTGACAATAAAAAGCATTAACAATGAAATTGTTGAAGCCGAAAACATTTGCAAAACTAAAATTGCTGAAGCTGACCAATTGCGTCAAAATGAATTGCAATCCAAAGGTGCTGACACCGAAAAAATCACCAATTTGGAAAGGCAAATAAAACAATGCGAAGACGAACTTTTGTTCATTAAACAGCATCGCGATTTGGTGTCGAATTATCGCAACGACAAACGCGAACTGTTTGACCGTCTGCCTGAATTTACGGCAAAATTAGACAATCTGAATAGCAATTTGAATTTTGAAACAGAGAAATTCAATGCGGAAAAATCTTCAATTGTTAATCTTCTGTCCGCTGAACGTCAAAATCATAGCCAACTGCAATTGAAACTCAACAACATTAATTCTGAAATTGAGAAATACGATGAATTTGCTCAGAGCGAACAGTTTAAATCGTTGCAGGCATACGTGGAAAATTATTCTCAGATAGATTCCAACGACCAAAAATGCTCAAGAATCATCGACGAAATTAATTCAAAATCAAATACCTACCACAGCGAATACGAGCAAATGCGCACCGACATCAATAAATTTTCGGGGAATTTTGATGAGAAAAACCTGTTTAAATTCAAGACAAAATTTTCAATAAATGAAGATTATTTTCAGTTTGCCGAAAATTTAGACGAATTTATCCGTGAAAACAAATTTGGCGAAGTCCAAAAACGTTTTCAAGACCGCTTTGCCGATATTGTTAAGTTGATAGGTTCTGAAATTCAGCAACTTATCAGCAAAACTGGCGAAATCGAAGGAATCGTCAATGACATTAACAACGACTTTAAAAGTAGAAATTTTGTAGGTGCAATCAATTCTTTACAACTTGACATCGCACCAAGTGGCAACAGCATTTTTCAGGCACTTGTAGAAATCAAGAAGTTTCAAACCGAAAACCTTGGCAGTTTCGGCGGTATAAACGACCTTTTTAGTCAGGGCGGAGATAGAAACGAAAAAAATGCAAAGGCGGTAGAACTTCTGATTTATCTCAACAAAGAAATCGCTAATTCAAAAACAGAGTACATTACGCTTTCCGATTCGTTTGAATTGAAATTCCGCATTGTGGAAAACAACCAAGATTCAGGTTGGGTTCAAAAACTCTCAAACGTGGGCAGCGAAGGAACTGATATTTTGATTAAGGCAATGATTAACATATTGTTGCTCAACGTTTTCAAAGAACGTTCAATAAAGAAAACCAAATCAGAATTTATGCTCCATTGTATGATGGACGAAATTGGCAAACTCCATTCCACCAACATTAAAGGCATTTTGAATTTTGCCAACGAGAGGAATATCATCCTTATTAATTCGTCGCCAAATCCAACAAATGTGCTTGACTACAAATACACGTACATTTTGCGGAGAAGTAATGACAATAAGACTACTGTAACACGATTAATTAGCAAATAATGAGCAAGTTGACAATATCATTGGCAGAAAAGTTACAACGGATTTTCAACGGCGAACAATTGTCAAAAAGTAGTTTCAAAGGTGAAATTGCCGAAGAATTGATTTCGGAAAATATCGTCGTAATCAGCGGTCGTGGCAAACAAGTTTTGACCTTAAACAATAGCGTTGCACTTACCAACTATCTGTTCCGCAAATTTGGTATCAACGATTTGTTGCAATACATAAACACTCTCAAACAATCGGAGAATTTATCGCGTGCCGACCTTGTGAAAGCGTCTTCTAACTCCAAAACAGAACAAGTACGCACCTTCACCGGTTTTCTTGTCAACACTATCCAGCCAATCGCCGCAAAAATTAACGGTCGAGATTTTACGATAGACCCGATTGGCGGAACATTTGTTTTTATATCTGATTATGAACATTTTACAATCGAAGAAGATGTCATTATTGTCGGAATCGAAAACGCCGAAAATTTCCGCTTAATAGACCGCCAAAAGCATTTATTCGATTTTGCAAAATGCTTGTTTGTAAGTCGTTATCCACAAAATCAAAGCAAGGATTTCATCAATTGGATGCTCAAAATTCGTAATCCGTACTATCATTTTGGCGACTACGATTTTGCCGGGCTAAATATTTTCGTCAACGAGTATCAAAAACACCTTCCTGACCGTGCCCACCTTTTTGTCCCGAAGAATTTGGAACACTATTTTGAACTCCACGGCAATCGTGAACTATTTTATAATCAAAAAATTAACTTTGACCTCAACGGTCAGGACGATACCGTAAAAAACATTTATAATCTGATTAATAAATATCAGAAAGGATTGGAGCAAGAGGCGTTGATAATGTAAAAAATCACTCGACAAGTTTTGTTTTTGCCACTGGTACAAAATTTTGGGTGGATTTTGAAAAAAATGTTGCATTTTCAACTTGAATTCTGCTGATTTTGTTCAAACAGTAATAAGGCAAGAGCCAATTTTACAGAGCGCAGTCACAGACACACAGAGCGCACAGAGTACAACTGAGAATACATCGGAAAAACCTCAGCTGGTTACAGAGCAGAACCCAACTGAAACTCCGAAATCTACACCTACAACAAATGTTAGTCAACGCAAGGCAAAACAGCGCAAAGCAAGCGAAGCACAACGTCAAGCGGCAATCTCAGAGTTCGACAAGCAGATTGCCGAACTTGAAAGCATGGAGCAACGTCTGCAAGAATCGGCATCACAGAACCCCGAATACCATAGCACATTGCGCAGCGTACAGACATTCAGGCAGTACATCGAGTTTGTCAAGAACAACTACGAAGCACTTGGCAAGCCCAAGACCGTCGTACTCAACGAAACACAGGTTGCCAACATGATGCAGCAACTACAACATCAGATGCAAAAAATCTTTGGCGACGACGTGCAGTTCTTGTCTGACGAGGAAATGGAACAAGCGTATTGCAGAAATCAATGCACCTGTTGACATAGACTTGGATGAAACGTATGAGTTGACTGAAGAAGAATTAGAAGATGCAATTACCAATTTGCCTGAAATTCCGTATGAAACAGTCAGTTGGAACGACAAGGAAAAGAAAAAAGAGTATTCTTCTGGTAAGTCTCAATTCATCGATTGTAGTGAACGTATCATTTGCGTTGTTGACATCAACGGTTTCAAAATGCCGTTCTACATCTCAACAGGTTTAGGTGGCAAAAATAATGTACCAACAGGCAAGTGGTATCCTTTCTTTGGATTTGGAGAAGATGGTTGGCTAAACAAAACAACAGAAGAAGAAATACTTGACTTTTATGGAATCCCAGTATTGCGCCAAATTGCAGAAGCGTTAGACAAAAAATATGGCGACTTGCGAGGTAAATTTGAAAATCACAAAGTAAAGGCGACAGGAACACATATTGATTTTATCAATCAGAATCTTACGCCTACCTCAAACGGTACAAGAGATACAAGGCGTAATATTGATGCTAACATCGCAAACACAAAAGCCGCATTAAATAAAGCTATCGCAGATTTGCATATATCAAAACAAAATGTAAATAGCGACGTACAATTCCAAAAAGAATCAACCTTACACAATAATTCAGAAAACCTTACGTTTAATAATATAGACAAGGCTATTGAAACTGGCGAATGGAATCAAGAAGCCTTAGACGAATTAAATAACCTTATAACAGATATTGAAAATGGCACAAAAATCTTTAGAAGATATGATAGCAGCCTTTTGGGGCAAAAACAAACAACTTTCAGACGAGGCGGTAGAATATATGAGAGCGCATCCGTTATCCTTGGAAGAAACTCGGAAAATGGTAAGCAACGACCTGAAAATCAGAGCAGCAAGAAAAGAGAATCTCCCCTCAAAAGACTTCAACGCAGACAACGAGAAGGAAAAGACCAAGAACGAATAATTGAAGCGTGGGCTAAGGCTAATGATCTTTGGCTTAACGACTATACCGACGAGCAAGGCAATAAAGCAAATTCGTTGGAAGATTTGATGGAATCCCAATGGGAACATTTAAAAGATGATGATGACAATATCATTGACGGTTCTGAATCTACTGTTTATACCATTTATATATTCAAAATAGACTATATTATTCAAAAAAATAATCATAA
>CALFIU010000156.1 GCA_937877455.1 uncultured Bacteroidales bacterium | reverse complement strand
GGGGCGGGTCTATGTGCCCGCCCGCATTGATGTCGATTCAAATGAAATTGACGTGGTGTGATTCCTTGTTAAAAAAATCTTGCAAAGTTTGATAATAATTATTTACGAAAAAAATATATTTTTGTTGCAAAAAAATTATTATCTTGCGGCGTTAATTTAGAATCTGATATGAAGAAATTTATTATAACTGCTGCATTGGTAGGCAGTTGCGGTTTGATTAGTGCGCAAGATGTTGATAATAAGGATACTATAAATTTGGGATTTGACGAGTCGGCTTTTACATTTACCGAAAGTCAGCTTGGAGAAGACGATGATATGACCCAAAATGTTACTATCTTAAATTCCAATAACAATATCTTTGCAAGTCAAGCAGGTTTCGCTTTTGGAGCAGTTCGTTATCGTTTTAGGTCTTATGACAATAAATTTAATAGCGTATTTATCAATGGCATACTTATGAATGATGCCGAAACAGGTCAATTTCGTTACAGCGCAGTTGGTGGCATAAACAATATTACTCGTAATTGCGAGTATGCTTTGCCGTTTGAAGCCAATAATTTTTATATGTCAGGAGCGGCAGGAAGCAATAATTACGATTTTAGACCCTCAAAGGTGGCGGCAGGAAATAAACTCTCACTTTCGTATGGAAATCGCAATTATACCTATCGAGCCATGTACACATTTGCCACTGGCATAACCGAAAATGGTTGGGCTTTGGCGGGAAGTGCAACCGTACGTTATGCTCACGAGGGATATATTGAAGGAACTTTTTATAATTCGGCATCATACTATCTTGGAGCAGAAAAAATTATAAATTCGCGCCACAGCATATCACTTTCAACGTGGGGCAATCCTACGCGAAGGGCGGGGCAGGGTGCAGCTACCGAAGAAACATATTGGCTTGCTAATAGCCATTATTACAATCCTTATTGGGGTTATCAAGATGGAAAAGTTCGCAACAGTCGCATTGTTGGAGATTATGCTCCATCGGCATTGGCAACATGGGATTTTAATATAACAGAAAATCTGATGCTTTCAACATCACTATTTGCAAGTTATTCAATGTATTCGAGTACAAAGCTCAACTATAATGGCGTTAGCAATCCTCAGCCCGACTATTGGAAAAACCTTCCATCAAGTTTTTATAACGTGTGGGGAAGTTATGGCGATGATGGACGCACCGACCAAAATCTTGCCGATTGGAATAGCTCTTACGACTATTGGGTTGCCGATGGACAAAATAGGCAAATAGATTGGGACGCGCTTTATTATTCCAATTCGCAATGTAATGCGTCGGGAGCAGATGCCGTATATTATGTACAAAATAGGCATATAAACCGCACAACCGTGGCTATGGCATCGGCTTTGAAATATGTGATCAACAATTTTTCTCACTTAAATTTTGGTATAAACCTATCGCGCACTAAATCGTCGCATTTTCAAACAATGGAAGATTTGCTTGGAGCAAAGTATTTTCATAATGTAAATACTTATGCCATAGGGACATATAGCAGCGATAACGACAGCATACAATATAATATGCTCAATCCAGATGCCTTAGTTGGCGAGGGCGACAAATTTGGTTACGACTACAATATTTTTGTAAACAACTATTCTGCTTGGGCGGGATATGTTGCCAATGTTGGTAAAGTACACGCATTTGTTGATGGAAAAATTAATTATCAAGATTATCAACGAGAGGGACTTATGCGAAATGGTCTTGCTCCGTGGAATAGTTACGGACGTGGAAAAAAAGCAAAATTTGTTGGTGGTGGGCTCAAGGCTGGAGGAAGTTTAAACCTCACCCATGGTCATGCCCTTGGATTTGGTGCTGGCTACGAATATGTAGCTCCAACAGCCAATACAATTTTTGCTGCACCAGAGGTAAACCACGATTTTGCAACAAGTTCGGGACTTGCAAAACTTGCAACATTTGAAGCAGGATATGCTTATAATTCAGGACGTTTTAAATTAAATTTAACAGGTTATTATTCCACTCTTAGAAACGAAACCGATTGGGCATGCTTTTATTTCGACGATATTAACTCATTTTCGTACGTATCGCTTACAGACATCGACAAACGTTATTATGGCATCGAAGCAGGTTTAAAAATTAAACTTTGTTCTTTTCTTGATTTTCAGACTATTGGAACGTGGGGAGAGGCTATATATACCTCCAATGCAAATGCAAAATATATGAACTCCACCAAGTCAACTTATATGAAAGATATTTGCTATACCGATGGAATGAGAGAAGATGGCACACCGTTGTCTGCGCTATCTGGCGAATTTCAATATCACGCAAAGGGTTGGTTTATAGAGTTATCGGCTAATTTTTATGATAGAATTTATCTATCTTTTTCGCCTTCGGCACGTTATCAAAGTTCGCTTGCTACACAAAAAGCTATTGACGAAAATGGAAACTACATTGTTCCTAAACAAGCAGAGGGTAAAGGAGGTATGATGCTCGATTTTTCAATTGGACGTAATGTTTACCTTGGAAAAAACTCGCTTTATGTTGGCCTTCAGCTCAACAATTTTCTCAACAATCAAAACATTTGTAGCGGCGGATATGAGCAAAGCCGTAGCAATTATACCGTAAACTCTACAACTGGAGAACTTGGAAACGAGCGTACATATAAGTTTACTATGAATCCAAAACTTTATTACGCCCTTGGAATCAATGGTATGCTTAATATTGTTTATAAATTTTAATCAACAAAAATTTGGATATGAAAAGATATTTTGTTTACATAATTCTGTTGACATTTTTTACATTACAGGCATGCGAACAAACAGATTTCGACACGCCAGACACAGATTTAGCTCCATACGGAAACAACGACATTGCCGAAACTGGCGTTATCAGCATTGCTGAACTTAAACAAAAGTTTGCAAAAGCCATAACCGATGGCGACACAGTAAAAATAACCGACGATATAAAAATACGTGGTCGTGTTACTGGCAACGACATTCAAGGCAACATTTACAATGAAATATCATTACAAGATACTTCTGGAGCTATAATAGTTTGTATATCGCAAAGCGGTATTTATAGTTATCTACCTTTTGGCACAGAAATATTGGTTGATCTCAATGGTTTGTATATTGGGGGCTATGGGCAAATGGCCGAAATTGGAATGCCTTACACATCGTCTGCTGGCAAAACATACGTTAGTCGTATGAGTAAATTTGTATGGCAACAACATTTTAAAATAACCGATGCACCCGACACCTTAAAAATTACACCATTGGAATTTTCAGAAAACCTTGATATTGAAGCTTGTGCAGGTATGTTGGTTGTGCTAAAAAATGTATCGCTAAAAGATGCAAATGGCAGCCGCGTTTATGCGCCTTCTGATGGAAGCGTTAGTCTTTCGGCTAATTGTGCCAATAGACTTTTTTCTGAATATAGCAACAATGTGGTATTGCGTACAAGTACATACGCCGATTTTGCGTCTTCGATAATGCCGTCGGGAAAACTTAACATTACGGGCGTGGCTACGCGTTATAATACCACTTGGCAAATACTACTTAGAACGGTTGACGATGTACAACCTATTGAAAACGAATAAATTGCAAAAATAAATACACACCATGAAAGAGATTTTATTTAACCTTTTGGCTTTTTCAGTGTTGCTTGCCGCCTTTGCAGGTTGTTACGACACTGAGGTTGACAATCCATACGCCAACCCAAATTTTCAAAGTCAGCACGATAATCAACTTGCCGAAGAACAGCGCGCTTCTCTAAATTTCGGAACAGTTGCAGATCCAATATCAGTGGATGATGCCATGCAACTTTCGGTTGGCACCGACACAGTTTATGTTAAGGGTTACATTGTTGGCTATATCTATGGAACAAAAATAGCCTCTAATAGCATTTTTATAAAAAGCGATACTATTTCGCAGGCTGCCAACGTGCTTATTGCCGACCAAGCAGACCAAAAAGATTATACCAAATGTATACCTGTTCAGTTGCCTACTGGAAAAATTCGTACTGCTGCCAACCTTAAAGACAACCCTAATAATTTTGGTCAAGAGGTGGTTTTTGGCGGTGTATTACAAACATATTTTTCTGTAACTGGAATAAAAAATACTTTTTATGTAAAAATAAACGGTGTAGAAACAGGAGGAGTTGTTCAAGCTGTTGACAACAATGCTCCCCAACCTGTGGTTACATATATTGACGAGCCATTTTCTGAAAGCATGGGCGATTTTCGCCATAGAACGGTGGCAAACGATTCTACATTCGACGTTTGGACATTTACTAAATATGGTATGGTGGCTTCGGCTTATGCTAACAAAAAAGACTATGCTGCAGAGGCTTGGCTTATTTCGCCACCCGTAGATTTAACAGGAAAAACTGCCGCTTATTTCACATTCGACCATGCAGCTGCATATTTTGGCGACAACAATCTCGTTGGCAACGCTTGTGAAGTGCTTGTATCGGTTGATAGCACCAATTGGGAAACTTTGCAAATTGTTTGGCCTCAAAATTCTAACGGAAAAAGTTATACCTTTGTCAATAGTGGAATTGTAAATCTTAGTCAATATGTGGGAAAATCTTCGGTGCGCATTGCCTTTAAATATACTTCTACTGCCGAAAAAGCTGGTACTTGGGAGATTAAAAACGTTAAACTACAAGAAACCGAACCCGAAATTGCCGAGCCAGTGATTGAAGAACATGCAGCAGAAGCATCGGGAGATGGCACAAGAGACAATCCTTATAACATTTCGTACATTCAGCAAAACACAATTGACGATTATGTTTGGATAAAAGGTGTTATTGTTGGTTATGTTTCATCAACAAAAAATGTAACATTTTCTGTAACAGGAGCAGTTAACACCAACATTGCTATTGCTGATGCCGATACGGTAAAAAGTGTATTCAACTGTACGTCTGTAAAACTTGCTTCTGGTGATATAAGAGATATGTTAAATTTGAAAGATAATCCTGGTAATTATTTGAAAACAGTCTTGATGTATGCTAAAGTGGCTTATTATTTTGGATTTGATAATGGTATCATTGAAATAAAATATGCCGAGATTGATGGAAATGCAGCAGGCGTTGACCCAGAGCAAACTTTAGAAACTATAACAGATGTTATTGAAGGCGATAATAATCTTTCAGAAAAAGAAACGATAACGTACGAAGATTTATCAACGAGTCAAGGCAAATTTACTTCTTATTGCGTTTCTAAAAACGGAGCACTTGCAAATAGTAATATTTGGACGTACAACTCTAATGGTTATATGAAAGGAAGTGCTTATGTAAGCAGTACAAATTATGATTCAGAAGCTTGGCTTATTTCTCCTGAAATAGATTTGAGTAATGCCCCAACAAATATATCTTTAAGTTTTTCACAGTCGGGACAATATTTTGAGGTAGATGTAAAAACGTCGTGTAGCGTGTTAATATCCACCGACTATACATCTGGCAATCCAAATTCTGCAACATGGACATCGTTGGAAATTTCTGAATGGCCAACAACAGTAAAAACTTTTGTAGAAAATACTGTTGATATATCGAGTTATAGTGGAAAAAGCATTCGTATTGCTTTTAAATACACATCAAACGAAACAAAAGCTGGAACTTGGGAGATTAAAAATTTCAAGGTAGCAGAAACTGATAATGGTACAGGTTCAACAACAGATCCAACCTCAGCTGTAGATAAAGGTAAATACGAAAATCCATATACTTGTGCAGATTTATTGGCAATGACATTGACAACGTCATCATCAGACAAAGGTTACGTAAAAGGCTATATAATTGGTTCGGTAAACGGTAATTCTCTTTCGTCAAGTACTCTTGTTCTTGGTACAGAAGGGGCATCTACATCCAACGTTCTAATTGCTGATAGTCCAACCGAAACTGATTATGAGAAGTGCGTGAGTGTTAAAGGCAGTACCGCTATAAAAAATGAGATATATCTGTCAAACAATGTAGATGCTTTAGGCAAGACCGTATTACTTTATGGCACTATAAAAATGTATTTGGGTACAAGTGGTCTAAATACCGCTACATATTGTGAGTTATACTCTGACGATGGTACATATACTTCGTATGGCACTAAACCAGAATAAATAACCAAAACACTAAAAAAAATAATGTGCGGACGGCTTGCATGCAAAAAAGCGGCGGGATGTCCGCACTTAATTTTATAAAAACATCTGTTAGCATGAATATTAGATTACCTATTTCTTGGATATTACTGTTGTTGTGTGCAACATCGAGCATGGGGCAGGGGAATGGTCGCGATATGGTAAAAGACCTTTTGGAATGTCCGCGGCTTAGTAAAGACATACAAAACAACATAATTATTGTTAAAGAAGACCCCGACAGCATTTATGGAATAAACTATTTTATAGAATACAATCTTCCAAAACGGTCGCAGCGTTTTGCTGCCTTCCGTATGTATAAAGGCAATAGCGGGCGTAATCTTAAAAGAACAGAATTTTGGCACGAGGAAACTGCTGTGGATTCAAAATATCGTACCACACAAGCCGATTATAGAGGTAGCGGATATTCGCGAGGACATATTGTAGCCTCTCAAGATAGATTGGTGTCGAAGGCTTTCAACGAACAAACTTTTTGTTACAGCAACATTATGCCACAACTTTCAAAATTCAACGGTGGCATTTGGTTGAAAATGGAAAACAAACTAACAAGTTGGAATCGCGACAATTTCCGCGATACGCTTTATGTGGTTAAGGGTGGCACAATCGACAACCCATCTCAAATAAAGGAATTTACCAAAACTGGGCTTGTTGTTCCAAAATATTTTTTTATGGCAATACTTTGTTTAAAAGATGGACAATATAAGGCTATGGGTTTTTGGGTGGAACATAAGGAAATAAATCCAAACTCAGACCTAAAACTTTATGCAAAATCAATTTATGAACTTGAAAAACTTACTGGATTAGATTTTTTTCCAAACCTACCCAACTCAATTGAACGCAAGATAGAAAAGTCGTTAAGACTTAACGAATGGGGAATAAAATAAACCCAATAAAAATTTTTTTGTTTAAACAGATAAAAGCGTTAACTTTACCGCTGCAAAAAAGAAGATTATGAAACTCATAAAACTCACGTTTTTAATAAGTTTAGCCGTTTTGGGCAGTTGTTCGTACATACCGGACAACGATTACGAAGTAATAGAAAACAAATCGTTTGATTTTACAGAAGAATCTAAGAGCGAAGGACTTGCCTTTGTTTCGCGTATGGAATGTCCTGCACCATACGGCGACGAAAATAGTATAATACTTGTAAAAAGCGATCCCGACGGAGTATATGGCGTAAATTATGCCATAGAATGGGATTGCGACAAACGCGCTCAACGTTGGTCTGCTTTTCAAATGTATAAGGGCAACAGCGGAGGAAATGTTGGACGTAACGAGGAGTGGAGCGAAGATCTCGACATTCCGTATGAGTATCGTAGCCATTTTGACGATTATACAGGAAGCGGTTACGACCGTGGACACATGGTAGCCTCTGCCGACCGCCAAGTTTCGGTATCTATGAATGCTCAAACCTATTTGCTATCAAACATGCACCCACAAATCCATGCTTTTAACGCTGGCATTTGGGAAAAACTCGAAGAGAGAATACGTGCGTGGAATCGTGATGATTTTCGCGATACGCTATATGTGGTTAAAGGCGGAACAATTGATCATTTTTATGATATAAAAAACTATACTTCATCAGGTCTTATAGTTCCAGGTCATTTTTTTATGGCTATACTTTGTTTAAAAGACGAAACTTATAGAGCCATAGGTTTTTATCTTGATCATGACGGCTCAATAGACGCAAACGACAATTTACAAAACTATGTTAAAAGTATTGACGAATTGGAGGATTTAACTGGCATTGATTTTTTCCCAAATCTAAACTCCGCAGACAAAATATCAGTAGAAAAACAAGTAACGCTTAGCAATTGGCGTTGGGAAGAATAAAGGGTAGATCCAAAAATTATATTTTTCAAGGCGTATGAAATCGAAAAAGCGTAGTTTACTGGTTGTAAATGAGCATTTTGAGATTGAAATTTGTTTTATTCGTTTAATTCGCTGTAAAAAAATCAAATGAAATCGACGTATAGATTTTGTATTATTTAGTAAAAATATTGAGGTAAACATAAAATAAGTCGAGATAAAATCCAAGTTGCTTTATTAAGAAAAAATCAAATTAAAAGTTGTTAAAAATTATTTGGCAAAAAATTTGTAAAACTTAAAAAAATGTAGAATTTTGTGATTCTAATGTATTTAAAATAGTTTATTACTAAATGAAATCTATTCTTTACAGAAACGATGGGCTTGCCAAAATGATAACAAGGGTAGGAGAGGCGGCCGCTATTGTAAGTAGAAATTTTTGGGCGGAAGGTCGTTGTGGCTGTTTTTCGGCCGATGTAACCGAGTTTATGCCCGAAGATGCTTCGGATATGATTTCAATTAGTCCAGAATATCCCATAGGTCGCAGTGTGCCGCATTTAAAAGGACGTTACTTTTTTTGTAGCGGAAAACTTGCATCGATGCGCGATTTTGCACGTTATCCAATGGAACATGGTTCTATTGTTCGCCTTAATGACGATTGTACATCGTTCGAGGCAGTGGCAGATAAATTTGTTCGTTGTTCCGAAGAATTTTCTGCACATCTGGCTGCTTATGAAAAATTTGCCGAAAAAAGCGTTTCTGCGGTTTCTATAGCACATGTTTATCCGTTGGAATCGGAGTTGGCTCTAAAAATTTTTGACGGTGATGTAGAAAAACTTTTAGAAACAGCCAAATCACTTGCACCAGAGCATTTTAGGATTTTTAAAAAAGGTCTTAAAAAACTTGTTTTTAGTGATTTTTCTGATGAGGATTTTGTCAATGGATTATCGTCGGAGTTGTCTGGTGGCGACATTGCTATTTTGCCATCGCGCGGTGTTGTTTCGTATGGACGCGAACCCGCGAGTGCTGTTGACAAGATTTCGGCTTTTGTTCACGCTTGCAAAATAATTATCGAGCATAAAAAGTTGGGATTGCTTTAAAAAAACAATCTATATTACTCAAAATAATGTTTTAGCAGTTAGTTTTTTATGTTTCTGTTTAAGAAAACAGTAAATGTGCTACCAAGACCTTCTTCTGATTGCACTTTTATAGAGCCATGATGTATGGCAGCAAATTCGTTGCAAATTATTAGTCCCAAGCCAGTGCCGCTTTCGTGAGCTGTTCCTGGCATAGAAATTACTTTATCTGTTTTAAATAGTTGATTTATTGTATCTTGCGACATTCCTGTGCCGTTGTCAGATACTGACACAGAATAAAAATTTTCGTCTTGCGAAAACTTAATTTCAACAGAACTATTTTCGTAAGAAAATTTTATGGCGTTGGTAATAAGGTTTCGTAAAATGGTTTGTAAAATATTTTTGTCGACATACATTTCTACAATGTTGCCGTTGTCAAAGTTTAGATTTATTTTTTTTGCATCGCAGACAGGGTATAGCGAAAATTTTAGTTCGAGAATAATTTCGTTTACATTAATTTTTTCGGGTTGACATTTGATTTTACCAAGTTGTGATCTACTCCATGTTAATAGGTTTTCCAAAAGGTTAAATAAACTTTGAACACATGTTTTAAGAGTTTTAGCTAATTCAAGTAATCTTTTGTTTTCCAATTCGTTAGCATTTTCGTTTATAAGTTCCGAAAGCATTTTTATGCTACTAATTGGGTTCTTTATGTCGTGCGCCATTATTGAGAAAAAACGGTCTTTTGTAGCGTTGCTATTTTTAAGGTCGTCAATAGCTTTTTTAAGAACTTTTGCTTTTCCTTCTTCTTCTATTCTTTTACGTTTTTTTATTACTTCGTTGGCTTTTTGGGCATAAAAAAACGAGCCAATTATAAATCCTACCAATACTATTGGATTTATAATTGCAAAAATACTATATTTTACGGTTAAAAATGCAAGTAAAATTGATAATGGAAATGAAATTATTGTTGCCCTTAGCGAAAATTTTTTCTTGCTGAAAGAGAAAAATGTGGCAAGGTTAAGCATAGAATAAACCAACAAGCCTCCAGCGGCCATTTCTCCAACTATTATGGCAACAAGATTTTGCGTTATTTCTGTTGTTGACGCAATATTTAATAATGTGTACGTAAAAAAACTGCTGTTCATTTTTGTTTTAACAACCAAACAAAAGTATGTAATAATTTGTTTATGACAAACAAAAAAATTAAAAATCATTGTTTTAAAGGTTAAATAATTTAAAAAAAGTTAATTTTTGCTATTGTAAACATTACATTTTTGTATAAAAAAATTATCGTTTTTATATTTGCATTGCTATTAAAAAACAAAATTTTAAAATGAGCCAAATAGTGGATATTAAAGAGCTGAACGAGAAAATAAATCGTGAAAGTTCGTTTGTTGACATGGTCAACATGGAAATGGGTAAGGTTATTATAGGTCAAAAACAACTTGTTGAAGGTCTTTTGATAGGTTTGTTGAGCAACGGACATATTTTGCTTGAAGGTGTGCCGGGGTTAGCTAAAACGTTGGCTATTAAAACTTTATCAGAAATTATAAAATCGAAGTTTAACCGCATACAATTTACGCCAGACCTTTTGCCTGCCGACTTGCTCGGTACTATGATTTATTCTCAAAAAAATGAGGAATTTGTTGTAAAAAAGGGTCCTATTTTTGCCAATTTTATACTTGCTGACGAGATAAATCGTAGCCCAGCCAAGGTTCAAAGTGCATTGCTTGAGGCAATGCAAGAACATCAAGTAACAATTGGTGAGCAGACATTTAAACTTGAAGATCCTTTTCTTGTTTTGGCAACGCAAAACCCAATAGAACAAGAAGGTACTTATCCGTTGCCAGAGGCGCAGGTAGATAGGTTTATGCTTAAAATTATAGTTTCGTATCCCAAAAAAGAAGAAGAAAAACTTATAATACGTCAAAATATTACTGGCGAGTTTCCAAAACCAAATCAAATCCTTATGGCTGAGGATATAATTCGCGCTCGAGAGATTGTAAAACAAGTTTATATTGACGAAAAAATAGAACAATATATCGTTGATATAGTTTCGGCAACTCGCAATCCCGAAAATTACAACCTTAGCAATTTTAAAGAACTTATAGGTTATGGAGGTTCTCCACGTGCAGGAATAAGTCTTGCCAAGGCAGCCAAGGCTTATGCTTTTATAAAACGTAGGGGATATGTTATACCCGAAGATGTAAGAGCGGTGTGTCATCCTGTACTTCGCCATCGTATTGGGCTTACTTACGAGGCAGAGGCTCAAAATGTAACAACAGAAGAAGTTGTAACAGAGATTCTCAATGCCGTTCAAGTACCGTAGGTAAAAAAAGTTTTTTGGGCAGTTTAATTAACAATTAGACAAAAAGTGGAAACTTCTGATATTATAAAAAAGGTAAGGAAGATAGAAATAAAAACCAAGGGTTTATCCAATCATCTTTTTGCGGGCGAGTATCATAGCGCGTTTAAAGGCAAAGGTATGTCTTTTTGTGAAGTTAGAGAATATCAGTATGGCGACGACATTCGTAATATTGATTGGAATGTAACCGCTCGTTTCGACAAACCATACGTAAAGGTGTTTGAGGAAGAACGCGAGTTGACGGTTATTATTTTAGTGGATGTCAGCGGTTCTGCTGATTTTGGTAGTCAGACAATGAGTAAGCGCGATTTTATAACAGAGATAGCAGCCACATTGTCTTTTTCGGCAATCCAAAACAACGACAAAATTGGAGTGGTGTTTTTTTCTGATGTTATAGAAAAGTTTATACCGCCCAAGAAAGGTCGTCAACATATTTTGCGTATAATAAGGGAGTTGTTAACCTTTGAACCCAAAAGCAAAGGTACAGATGTGTCTGGTGCGTTGCGTTATCTTGTAAGTGTTATAAAAAAACGTAGCACGGCATTTATAATATCCGACTTTATGTGTGAGGATTTTTCTGATGCTTTGAGAATTGCTCGCCATAAGCACGACCTACTTGCTCTCAATGTTTATGATATTCGTGAAACCGAGATGCCAGCTGTTGGTCTTGTAAATTTTGTTGATGCAGAAACAGGGCAGACTATGCTTGTTGACACATCCAACAATTGGGTTCGTCAGCAGTTTAAACAAAATGCAGAAAATCGTCGCCAACGCAATAAGGAGATTTTTTTACATACTGGAGTGGATTGTGCTGATATAGAAACTCGTGAAGATTATGTAAAACCGTTGATAAAACTGTTTAAATCGAGATAAAACTATTGTTAAGATGTTCCCTTTAAAAAAACAGATATTGCTGTCTATTGTATGTGTGATGATTACAACTATTGCACGTTCTCAAGTGCCATCGGTTAGAGTTTTTACCGATTCGTCGCGTGTAGAACTTGCCAGCCAAGTAAAACTTACAATTGAGGCAGTGGTAAATTCAGGTCAAAAAACGGTTTTCCCGTCGTTTAATGGCGATACCATAATGGGCGGAATAGAAATAGTAAAACGTTTAAAACCAGATACTATACGTAATGCTGATAATTCGATTACGTTTAGTCATAGTTTTATAGTTACATCGTTTGATGATAGCACTTACACCGTTCCAAGGTTGCCAATAAAAGTAGCCAAGGATACACTTTATACACAGCCTTTTCAACTTACATTTACGCTTTTGCAGGTTGATAGCACATTTATTCAATCTATCGACACAACACAAGAATTAAGAGTTTTTGATATTGTGCCGATAAAAGAAACACCGTGGACGTTTAAGGAGTTTTGGTCACGTTTTGGGTCTTATATACTTGTGGTATTGCTTGTTGCATTGTTAACCGCTATTGCTACATATCTTTTTATAAGATATAGAAAAAAACAGCCAATTATTCCAGTTTCAAAACCCAAAGAACCAGCTGATGTGGTTGCAAAAAAGCGGCTTGCACAATTGGAGAATTTGCAACTTTGGCAAAATGATAAGCCTAAGGAATATTATAGTAGTTTAACAGAAATACTAAAATCTTATATTTCAGAGCGATATGGTTATTCGGTTATGGAATCAACATCGCGCGAAACTTTAAAAGTACTCGACAAATATTTACCCAAGCCGTCGGAGTCTTTTGAAAAAATAAGATTTATTTTTGAAACTGCTGATCCTGTAAAGTTTGCCAAACTTTTGCCATTGCCCGATGAAAACGAACGTTGCATGGTTTATGCTTACGAATTTGTAGAAAATACGCGCCTGCAACCCGAAGTTGAAGTTGATAAGCCATTGGAAGAAAATGCTGTGGTAAATGATAATAAAAATAGTTGAAAAGCATTTAATAGTATAAAAAAATGTTTGATTACATACATTTTGCATATCCGTCGCGACTATGGTTGTTGCTTTTGCTTGTAGGGCTTGCAGTGTGGTATTTTTTTAAAATTAAAAATTCGCATGCCACTATAAAGGTAAGCAATCTTAGCGATTTTGGTGGGCGCAGAATTACATTACGTACCGTGGTTGCGTTTTTGCCCAATGTTTTAAATTTCTTTATCGTTGCTTTAATAGTGGTGGCGTTGGCTCGTCCACAAACCATTACTGGTAACGAAAAAGTAACAAAGGAAGGCATTGATGTAATTTTGGCTACCGACATTTCTGGTAGTATGTTGGCAGCAGATTTAAAACCCAACCGTCTTGAAGCAGCAAAACAGGTGGCTTGTGATTTTATTTCTGCTCGCGAAAATGATAGAATGGGAATCGTTCTTTTTGGTTCGGAAAGTTTTACTCAATGTCCGTTAACATCCGACAAATCAACACTTTTAACGCTTATGAGCAATGTTAAGCAAGGCATGGTTAATGATGGAACGGCCATTGGTCTTGGATTGGCAAATAGCGTAGCACGTCTTAAAGATAGCGATGCAAAAAGCAAGGTGGTTATTTTGCTTACCGACGGTGAAAATAATTCAGGCGAGGTTGCACCTTTGATGGCTGCCGATATTGCCGCCGCTTTTGGCGTTAGAGTATATACTATAGGTGTTGGACGCAACGGTACAGCTCCGTTTCCTGTTCAAGATGTGTTTGGACACATTAGCTATCAAAATCAAGAGGTACACATTGATGAAAACACTCTAAAACAAATAGCCAAAACCACTGGTGGAAAATATTTTAGAGCCACAAACAACAACACTCTCAAAGAGGTGTACCAAGAGATTGACCAACTTGAAAAAACAAAAATGCAGACAATGACCACTACACAGACACACGACAAGTTTTTGCCATTTTTGTTGGTGGCTATTGGACTTATTTTGATTAATATACTATTAAAATTTACGGTTGCGCGCATAATACCGTAGCCAAAAAACATAAAATTATGTTTGACGTACAATTTGCAAACAAAGAATATTTATACGCATTGTTGCTAATTCCAGTTTTAGCGGTATTGTTTGTTCTTTACCTTTTTAATAGGCGAAGGGCGGTTGAAAAAATTGGTAATGTTAGCGTACTTGCGCCACTTATGCCAGAGGTTTCTACATCAAAGCCAATACTTCGTTTTGTGTTGATTTGTTTATCATTGGCATGTTTAATTGTTGCATCAGCACGCCCTCGTATGGGTAGCAAAGTTTCGGAGGTTAAGAGTCAAGGTTCTGAAATAATGATTTTGCTCGACATTTCCAACAGTATGCGTGCCACTGATATGTATCCCGATAGGCTCGAAAATGCAAAAAATTCAATTTCAAACTTTTTGAAAAAACTTGGTGGCGATAAGATAGGATTGATAATTTTTGCAGGTGAGGCTTATGTGCAAGTGCCTATGACGTGCGATTTGCAAGCTACGGATATTTTTGTACAATCGGTTAAATGCGATATGATTTCGTTGCAAGGAACGGCATTGGGAGCAGCTATTAATTTGGGTATCAAATCGTTCCCCGCCGATTCTGAAACATCAAAAGCTATGATACTTATCACCGATGGCGAAAATCATGAAACCAATCCCGACCCATTAAAAGCTGCCAAGGAAGCCAAAGATAGAGGTATAGTTATCCACACTGTTGGTATAGGTAGTGCAAGAGGAGTGCCTATTCCAGTTCGTCCTGGAGGTTCTGACTTTATGAAAGATAAGTCGGGACAGATTGTACTTACAAAACTCGACGAAACGCCGCTTATGGAGATTGCTAAAGCTACAAACGGAATTTATTGCAAAGCTACCAATGCTGATGCTGGATTAACAAAGATTTATAAAGAAATAGAAAATATGCAAAAAGGCGAAACTACGGTATCTTATGCTGAGTATGACGAAAAATATGCTATACCTGCATTTGTAGGGTTGTTGTTTTTCTTGGCAGCCTGCTTTACATTAAATCGTAAAAATAGATGGATAAGTAGGTTGGGTATTTTCGATTAACTGATATTGCCTAAAAGATTAAAAATGAAAAACTTAATTTCGATATTAATACTTTTGTTTTTTGCGGAAACGGCTTTTTCGCAGAGCGAAAATCGTTTTATCCGCGAGGGTAATGCCGATTATAAGTCTGGCGAGTATGGAAAGGCAGAGGTTGCTTATCGCAAGGCTTCTAACGAGCAACCAGCAAGTTACGAAGCTGCTTTCAACACAGGAAATGCACTTTTTAAACAAAAAAAATATGCCGAGGCAGAAAAACTTTTTGCAGGATTGGCAAAGTCGCAAACCGAATCGAAAAAAATTGGCGAAACTTTTTACAATCTTGGTAATTCGCAATTATTCATGGCGTTGGAGCTGGCAAAAGGTCAAAAAGTTGACAGCGCAATTAGCAAAGTAAAAAATGCAATAGAATCATACAAAAATTCGTTGCGTAGTATGCCATACGATAGGCAATGTAAATACAATTTTCTTATTGCTAAGAAATTTTTGCAAAGCCTTGAAAACCAAAAACAAAATCAAGAGCAAAATCAGCAAAATCAACAGCAAGATCAACAGAATCAACAAAATCAAGATCAAAAAAACAACGATCAAAATAAAGAGCAAGATAGCGATAACGACGGAATACCAGATAATGTGGAGAAAAACAATGATGGAACTCCGCGCGATACCGATAGTGATGGCATTCCTGATCATCTCGACCCAGACAGCGACAACGACGGAATACCAGACAACATTGAAGCTGGTAAAGATCCAAAAAATCCACAAGATACAGATGGCGATGGTACACCAGACTATCTTGATCTCGATAGCGATAATGATGGAACTCCTGATAGCGAAGATGCAAAACGTATGTTTGCAATTTCGCCTGAAGATGCAGAAAGAATACTTGATGCCATAAATAAGGCTGATGCCCAAACACAACAAAAAGTTAAGGAACAAAAGTCGAAAAACAATTCTAAAATTGAAAAACAATGGTAGTGTTTTTCAATTGTAATTTTGACAATAAAATATTTTATGATGAATAAAATAAATTTTACATTGTTGTTTTTGTTATTGATAATTAACAAAAATTACGCACAAGATTTAACCCTAAAAGCAGAAGCTCCTTCGCAAGTGTATGAGGGGCAGGCTTTTAGAATAGAATATTCGGTTAATATTAGCGGAGCAACTATAAATATTCCGCAGATGGATGGTATTCAGATTCTCGGACGTAGCAATAGTAGCAACGTGTCGATAATTAATGGCAACATAACATCTAATTATTCGCTAATTTTAACGGTTAGTGCAACTAAACAAGGAATAATAAATATACCTGCTGCTACTGCTGATGCAAAAGGTAAAAAAGCTACTTCTAATACTTTGACTATAAAGGTTTTGCCTGACGATGGTAAACAACATTCTCAAGCTGGAGGTAGCGATGATTTTGACGACATTTTTAACCAGTTTTTTGGAGGTGGACGAAGGCCAAATTATAACAATCAGAATCAAAACCAGAACCAAAATCAACAAAATGCAGGACAAGGAGGTTCTTCGCAGCAAGATGAAGTTGTAACTCCAGAATCGGCTGCTGGTGATTTGTTTGTTGATGTAAATTTTAATAAAAAAGAAGTGTATGTAGGAGAGCAAGTTTTACTAACGGCAACACTTTTTACAAGGTACGATATTGTTGGATTTCAAGATGTAAAATTCCCACCTTTTACAGGTTTTTGGGCTTTGGATGTAAAAAATCCTTCAAACATTACCTTCGAACATAAAACCATTGGTAATAAAGTTTATCGCTATTCTTTGTGGCAGAAAAAAGCTTTGTTTGCCCAAAAAACTGGCGAAATATCTATAGATCCTTACGAAATTCAATGTGTTGTTGGTGATAGTTGGGGTTTTTCGAGGTCGATAAAAGTAGCTAAAAGCAAAGTAAAAAAATTAAAAGTTAAACCTTTACCAGCTGGTAAACCTGCTAATTTTGGTGGTGCTGTTGGTAGTTTTAATGTTGCTGTAACCGCAGATAAAAATACTGTTAATCTTGACGAACCATTAACAATAAAAGTTACTGTAAGTGGTTCTGGAAACTTCCAACTTTTTCAAAATCCAGAGTTTAATATACCATCGGCTTTTGAGTCTTATGCGCCAAAGAGTTCAGACAATATAAGTGCAGGCAATAATGGCGTAACAGGTTCAAAAACATTTAGTTATGTTGTTATAGCACGTCAATCAGGTACTTTCACCATTCCTGAAGTAGAGTTTGCTTATTTTGATCCATCGTCAAAAACCTATAAGACGGCGCGTAGCAAACCATTTGATATAACGGTGAGTGGACAGAGAGATTCTGTTTTGAGTGTTGCACCTATTATTTCAAGTGAGGTAGAAGATTTGGCATCAGATATTCGTTATATAAAAACTGGTGAAATAGATTTATCAAAAAACAAAGGTTCATTCTTTAATTCAGCAGCCTTTTGGACAATATTTATTATTTTGCCAGTTGCATTTGCATTATTAATTATATTGCGTATTCAACAGATAAAAAATAATGCTGATATAGCGGCCGTTAAAAATCGCAAGGCAGGAAAAACATCGCGCAAACGCTTGAAACAAGCTGCAGCATATCTAAAGCAAAACAAAAAAGACGAGTTTTATGTAGAAATACTCTCGGCTTTGTGGGGCTATCTTAGCGACAAACTTGGTATTCCTGCTTCAGAACTTTCGCGAGACAATGTGCAAGAAAAACTTGCAGATAAAAATATAGAACCTTCGGTAATCGAAAATTTTATATCTTTGCTCGACAATTGCGAATTTGAACGTTACGCTCCACAGTCGGTAGCACATTCAATGGATGAAATTTATCAGATGGCGGCCGATTCTATTGAACAGATGGAAACAGGAATTAAAGCATAGTGGATATGAAGAAGATTTTTTTAGCCGTTATTTTTGTTATAAACACGGCTTTGGGATATAGTCAAAATCAAGACGCTGCAGCGTTGTTGCAAAAGGCTAACGAATCGTATGCCAATAAAGAATATGGTCTTGCAGCCGAACTTTATGAACAGATTGTTGCACAGGGGGTTAATGCACCCGAATTGAACTATAATCTTGGAAATGCTTATTACAAATCGGGAAATTTTACCAAGGCTATTGTAAATTATGAACGAGCTTTGAAACTTTTGCCCGATTTTGAAGATGCCAAAAATAATCTCAAAATGGCCAACACTCATTTGCGCGACAAGCTAAAACCAGTTCCAGAGTCGGCTTTTTCGGCTGTTTTTGAACGATTTGTAACTTCTGTTGGACTTAACGCATGGGCGGTAATGTGTCTTGTGTGTTTGGCTGTTGGGCTATTTTTGTTTGGTCTATACTTTTTCTCAACAAACAGAAATTTGCGAAAATTCGCTTTTTCGTTTGGGTTTGTTTTTATTGTACTATGTTTTGTTAATCTTACGCTTGGATTTTATAATAGTTCTGTAAATAAACGTGTTACACAAGCTATTGTTACCGAAGCTGTTGTAACTATAAAAAGTTCGCCAGACGAAGCAGGAACCGATCTTTTTAGGATTCACGAAGGTTTAAAGGTATTGGTGAAAGATAAATCTGGAGATTGGATAGAAATTCGCTTAGCCGATGGACGAGTTGGTTGGATAAAAAGTTCTTCGTTAGAAAATATTTGAAAAATGGGAAAAATATCAAATACACAACTGCTTGAAAATCTTTATTTTAAGCATTACAATACGAATCCTACAAAAATTGAAAAGTTACCGCTTTCGGGGTCTAATCGCGAATATTTTATGCTTGGTTCCGATGCTGGTGAATGTGTTGGAACAATTGGTGCTGAGATTAAAGAAAATCAAGCGTTTATATCTTTTGCAAAGTCTTTTTATGCAGCAGGTTTGCCAGTGCCAAATGTTTTAGAAGTTTCAGATGATGGTTTAGCATATTTGCAGACATATATAAAAGGTGTTTCGTTGTTTGAATTTTTGGAGAAAGATAGAAATCCCTATGGAAATATTGGAGAAAAAACAATAGAACTATATAAAGAAGTTTTGGCGTATTTACCTAAATTTCAAACAATTGGAGCCAATGTTCTTGATTTTGAAAAATGCTATCCGCGCAAGGCTTTTGATACGCAGTCTATAATGTGGGACTTCAATTATTTTAAATATTATTTTCTTAAAACAGCCCACATTGTTTTTGACGAACAACTTTTGGAAAACGACTTCAAAACGCTTTGCAACTATCTTTGCAGTGCGGACGCAAGTTATTTTTTGTATAGAGATTTTCAGTCGCGGAATATAATAATTTCTAACGAAGGAAAACCTTATTTTATTGATTTTCAGGGGGGTAGGAGAGGAGCATTGCAATATGATATTGCATCTTTGCTGTATGATGGCAAGGCAGCTATTGCGCCAGAAACACGTTTACAACTACTTGATTATTACATTGATGAGTTAAAAAAGCATTTGCCTGTTGATGAGCAGCAATTTAGAGAGTTGTTCAATGGCTTTTGTTATGCTCGTGTTATGCAGGCATGTGGCAGTTATGGTTATAGGGGTTTTTTTGAAAACAAACCTCATTTTTTGGCGAGCATTGCTCCTGCAATGTGTAATTTGGCTTATCTTTTAGAGCATTGTAAACTTCCTATTGAAATACCACATTTGGAAAATTGTTTGAGAGAACTAACTCAAAGTGAGTTTCTTAAAGCTTTTTCTTTACCACAAAATACGTTGACTGTAACAATAAAAAGTTTTTCTTATCGTCGAGGTTTGCCATACGATCCTTCTGGAAATGGCGGTGGATTTGTTTTTGATTGTAGAGCAATTCATAATCCGGGTCGTTACGAAAAATATAGATGTTTTACAGGAAAAGATAAGGAAGTGATTGAATTTTTTGCCAATGAACCTGAAATGGCAGAGTTTGTTGATTTAACCCAACGAGTTGTAAAAATTTCGGTTGATAAGTATTTGAAACGTGGTTATAAAAATTTATCGGTGTTTTTTGGTTGCACAGGTGGGCAGCATAGAAGTGTTTATTGTGCCGAAAAAATGGCTGCATTTTTAAAAACTAACTATCCGCAAGTTGTTGTTGATTTGCATCATTTGGAACAGGAAAAGTAGGTTTTATTTGTCTTTGAAGTTTTTTCGCCATTGGGATAAATAGCCAATACGATATAAGTGCGGCAACCAAGGCAGTTGATAGATAAAGTATTGTTTCTAAACTAACATCAAGGAAACTTTTTGTGAATCCGATGCCAAGCCATTTTAAAATTTGTTTAAAAAATGTACGAATTGTGGATTTAAAAATAGAAAAACTGTGTTCTATGCCTGTTCGGATGGCTTTCCCAAATGCACTTTTTAGATAACGTGTTAGTTTGTCTTTAACTACACCTTCCATAAGGTTGAATACTGTTTTTGAAACTGTAGAAAAAATAAATTTTTTGTTTTTGTTTTTTTGTCCATAAATTATTTCAAGTTGTTGAGCTACAATAAATTCTTGACGTTGAAAATAGATTATGTCTATCAATAGACACGGCAACATAATGTAGAAATTTTGTGGAATAGAACATAAAAATGTTACAATTGATGCTTTTATCGCTTGTTTTTTAATTGTTCTGTTGGCTACTTGTTTTGCTTTTTTTGCTCCTACAACATATTCAACGCTATTATCGAGTACTTGGTTAATTTCTTGTTCTGTAAGTTTGAATTTTTTGTCAAATGTGCTTTTAAGGCAATCTTCGGGAGTTTTAAAATAAGTTTTTAAAAAACTAATACCAAGCAACCATTCTAAAAAATTAGTATAGGTTGCCATGACTTTTTCTATTATTTTTTCTACTTTCACTTATTTTGTTATTAACTATAAAGTAGGTTGCAAATTTTGTTCCTAAATCTGTTGATAATTTAATTTCTATTGCAACATTAATTTCATTTAAACTTATATTATGGTAGAATATTTATTTGTGGTTGTTAATAAAAAAAACTAATTTTGTAAAAAAAATTACGGATGGGCATTTTTGATATTTTAAAAAACAACGGTGAAGATTCTGAAGGAGGTAGCGTTATGAATTTTGAATTACTTTCTTTTATGCGCGAGGCTTTTGGAAAAAGTATTCAACGGTTGTCTGCATTGTCAATGGGCGACTATCATGTTGATTTTATGCTTATTGACAACGATTTGCTTGTTACATCTGGATTAAGCAATTATGAAAATAGATATGGTAAGTTTTTTGAACTTGCTATACGTGTGCCATACAAGTGGGAACAAAACAACGAATCTGTGCAACATCGTTGGTTTGTTAATATTATGCAGAGCATAATAACAGAAGTTGTTACAGGTAAGGAATTTATTGATGATGGATTTCTTAAAGTTTATGATCGTCCGTTTTATTATATAACAGAGTTAAATTCCATAACTTTGTTTAAAATTGCTTCAAAAACGCTACAAGGAGGTAAAACTGTTACCTTTTTGATGGTTGTACCTCTCTACGAATCAGAATTGGACGATGATTATTATAAATTGGATTCGTCTGATTTAAAAGGTCTTGCATGGCAGCGAGCAAGTCTTACTCGAGCAAATGAATATTTTGAAACACTCGACGATTATTATCCTTACGATTCTGATACGCAGGCCATGGAAGATTATCTTGCCATAAGGGATGAAACGCTTCCAGGGTGGAATGTTGACCGAGAACCTATAGGGTGTAGAGTATCTTCAAATATTGTAAACTCCAAAAACAGAATAGGTTACATGTATCGTTCAAAACCAGACGGAGATTTTTCTGGATGGTATTTTTTGGAGGTTGATTCTGAATTTTTGTATGGCAATCCCGATGACCTACCAATTGATTTTTTTGCAGAAATGGATAGCGATTTATTTACAGTGGCTTTTTTGCATCCTGAAATTGCAAAATTGTTGCGTGCTTTGCCTGGGTCGGTGTATGTTTTGCAAGAAAATGGTCTTTATGTGCCAGAAAAATAAATTCTTTAATGGGAATGCCTAAAAAGAATTATTTTGGAAACAATTACTCAGTTGTGAGATTAAAATTATTTTTTTTACTCTTTTTAGACATTCCAATTTGTTTATTTTATAAATTAGCAACTACAGCATTGGCTAATGCATCTATCTTTTGGTCAGAAACATCGCTGGGTTCGTTACTTTTTTGATATATAGAGTTTTGCAAATTTGTAAATCCAAGTTCTTCGGCAAATTCGTCAAATTTTTTGAATGCAGCTTTTGCCCAAGAATAGTCGCCGAAACTTGCGAAATATCTATTTTTTACGCCACGTTCTTTTATCATTGCCAAAAATTCGCGAACAGGAGGGAAAATTTCGGAATTGTATGCAGGCGAACCTGCTATTAGCGTGTTGTATTTAAACACCGATGCCAAAGCAAACGATTTGTCAACCCGTGCAAGGTCGTAAATGTCGATATTTTTAACGCCTTTTGTAGCAATTGCAGTAGCTATTTTTTCGGCAGTTGCAGCGGTGTGTCCATACATGCTACCATAGACTATTGTTACGCCTTTTTCTGATTCGTATTTTGATAATTTATCATAAAAATTTATTACTTTTTCAATTTCGGTTATCCACACAGGACCATGAGTTGGGCAAACGGCTTTAATGTCAAGAGTTCCAAGTTTTTGCAATGCTTTTTGCACCATTGCGCCATATTTTCCAACAATTGCGCTGTAATAACGTCTCATTTCGCTGAAAAAAGGGTCAGTGTTAAGTTCGTTGTCTGTAACACCGCCATTTAGCGCACCAAAACAGCCAAGAGCATCGGCTGTGAATACAGCACCTGTTGAGGTGTCGTAGGTGGCCATGGTTTCAGGCCAATGAACCATCGGAATAAGATAAAATTTTATAGTGTGTGTACCGAGGTTGAGTTCTCCTCCGTCTTCAATTTTAAAAACATCTGCTATGTTGCCATAAAAACTTTGCAACATTGCTATTGTTTTGGCATTACCGATTATTTTTACCAACGGATACTTGGCTGTAATTTTTGAAATGCTGCCAGAATGATCTGGTTCCAAATGGTTAATAACCAAATAATCAAGAGGTTTATCGCCAAGCACTTCTTCAACTTTTTCTAAAAATAAGTCGGAATAATCGTTTTCTACTGTGTCGATAAGTGCTGTTTTTTGGTCGTTAATGATGTATGAATTGTAACTTACGCCCATTGGCAAAGTCCATAACGATTCAAAAAGATTGGTTTTGCGATCGTTTACCCCTACATAGAAGGTGTTTGACAAAATCTCTTTTTTCATAATTTTTTATAATTCTTTTTTTGTTTCTTTTTTCAAAGATAAAAAAAATTTTTATTTAAAATTTATTTTTATGTTTTTTAGGTTTTCGTCGCTTATTTTGTTTATAAAACTGTTGTAGTCTTTTATTATTATTTCGTATTCTTGTGATTTTGGGTTGTTGTTTTTAAAAATATTATACATTTGAAAAAAAACTTTTGCTCTAAGGTTTGATAGCATCGATTTTTCTATCCAATAGTCAAACGTGGCATTTGGTATGTTTTTTTCTAACGTTCTAAGTTTCAAGTAAATACTAAGTCCGTCGCCAACATCGTGCCAAATGTCGGCAAAAACATAGTCGGGTTTGAGAATTGCCGCTTCTTTTTGTGCGTATTCTATTGCATCGGCGCAGATAATATCTATTTTGTTTTTGTTGGGAAATTGATTAAATAATTGATTTTCAAATAGTTTTATTATTTCGGAATCTTTTTCTATTATTGTTAATTTTTTTACTGAATTTTTTTGACTTGCCATAAATGCAAAATATCCCAATCCAAGTCCATAAACCAAAATGTTTCCGTTTGCGTTTTCTATTGGTTGTTCCATTGTTTCTATCTCGTTTGGTTTTAGCGACATCCATTCTCTATTGTTTTGAAATACAGCAGGAAACGAAACTTCGTTTTCAAAAAATCCGATTTGTGGTATTTCTCTAAAATCAGAGGTTTGTAGAGGTTGGTTATATACAAAAGCTTCGCATGGCTGAAATTTTATTTTTGAGATTTTCCATGAATTTTGTTCTATTTCAGGAAACGTTATTGTTTTTAAGTATGGGTTGTTGAGATATTTTTGAGGGTTAAGTAATTTTACTGCTGGAACAAAATAATTTTCGTATAAAATTTTATGACTTTCTTTTTCAGCAATTTCTAATCCGCATGCTGATGCTAAAAGCATTGAATATGCAGTTTGGCTTGGCATATCATATTCTGTTACAAATGGTTGGAGCATTTGTTGAGTTATAAATTGCTCGTTGTTATTGATATAGTCGGCCATTACCTCAAAAATTGCAGCGTTGTTTTGCATTGTAACATTAAGTTGTTCAATGCGTTTAGCATCAAAATCACTAAGAATTATTTTCATTTTTGTGTGTTGAGGGTTTTGAAAACGTTATCTTAATTTTTGTATAAGAAAGTTCTTTTTAGTAATTATAAAGTACATTAAAAAACCAACAATGTGAGTTGCGGTTACGCTAATGAATGCTGTTGTGTAGCCAAAGTTTTCTGCCAATACACCGCCTAACAAAATGCCCACACCTACGCCTAAGTCCCAAGATGTCATAAGTGTACTATTGGCTGTTCCTCGTTGATTGTTGTGAGCGAGATTTATCATCATATTTTGGAGAGCAGGCCATAAATGTCCGTTGCCAAGGCCTATTAACACAGCTGAGCCGTAATAAAGTGGCATGCTTGCGAAAATGCCGCTTATTACAAAAAGTGTGTAGCCTATGGTAGATAGTATTATGCCTTCGGCTGCGTTTTTAGTTAATTTGCCTTGTCTTAACGCTTTTGCACCTTGTAATCGCGATAGTATTAGGCCAATGGATAAGAGCATAAAATATGTGCCAGTGCCAGAGGTTATTCCGAGTTTTTCTTTGCCGTAGATGGCCAAATAGTTGCTTAATACTCCATAACAAAATCCAAAACACAACATGTTAACGGCTATAAACCAGCCATTTAGTAAGAAAAATCTATCTAAAGATATTTTCGATTTGTTTTTTATAATTTCTTTTTCTGGTATTTTTAAAGTGCAATCGGTAGCAAATCCCAATCCTGCCACTACTAATGCAATGAAAAACAGTAAGTTGAAGTTGTGTGTGTTGTTATAAATCCAAATGCCAACCGTTGGAGCAATGGCAGTGGCTATATTATTGCTAAGTCCATAATAACCAATGCCTTCTGTGCGTCTTGAAGATGGTAGTACATCAATGGCTACTGTACTATTGGCTACGGTAGCTGCTCCAAATGGACCTCCGTGTATGGTGCGTATAATAGCAAAGACAGTAAGCCCTGCAGCAACTAAGTAACCAGAAAAAAGCACGAAGTAAAAAAACAAACATGCCATAAGCACTTTTTTACGATTGAAACTATCAACAACATATCCACTAAAAGGTCTGAGTAACAATGCAGTAACAGAATATCCAGAAAGTACAAGACCGATAATATCTTTTGGCGCAGAAAAGTTTTCGCTTAGGTAGATTGGGAGTAGTGGGGTTAGTATGTAAAATGAAAATGACATTGCAAAATTTGCAAACATCACTTTTTTATAATTGTTGTTCCAAAGTTTTTCCATTGCAAAATTTTTAAGTTTGCAAAGTTATTAATATAAACTCTAAAAAAAATCTGCATTAATCAAAAATAACGTAAACTTTATGAAAGGATTGGGAGTATAATTTAAAAGCATTTTTTTGTTTGATTGGTTATTTTGTTTAACTTTGCAAGGTTGTAGATGTCGTTTTTTTACAGCGTAAGTATTGATAATTTTTTTTATTTTATAAAAAAATATTATAATGAATAAATGTTTTAGATTTTTTTTAGTATGTGCTGTTATGGCGTTTGTAGGCTGTGGTGGTAACAAAAATAACAAATCAACTTCAGAATCAGTTAATACATCAAAAAACAACACCAATGAATGTGTTACAACAATTGCTAATCCATGGAGTATTACCGATTTACAAGGAATTGAAAAGCTTTGTGGACGAACTTTGACTTTGCCTGATGGTGTGTCTGATGTAGTTTACACTCAAATGCAACGCGACACTCTTGGGCAAGCACGGTTTCAACTTGATGGCAATGATTATACGGTGAGAATAAAAAAAACACAATGTTTTCAAGATTTTTCGGGTGTTTATGTAGATTGGAAAACTCAGGATTCTTGTGTTGTTAAAAAATGTCGTGGTATAGAACGACGTGGTATTTATGACGGTAAAGTTCGTCATGTAATTCTATTACAAGATGTTACAGATGGTTATATGTATTCTATTTCGGCATCTGGCGACAATCTTGATTCCAAAATGGTGAAATCTGTTGCTGAAATAATTGTTGAAAATTAACATTTTTTTTAATTTTGCATTGTTTTGACGCATTAGCGTTATAAAAATATATAATAAAAATGAAAATTTCTTATTCTTGGTTAAAAAAATACTTAGATTGCGATATTGACGCGCAAACAGCGTCTAAAATACTAACATCTACTGGTTTAGAGGTAGAAAGTGCCGAAACTACCGAATCAATAAAAGGTGGACTTAAAGGTTTGGTTGTTGGTCATGTTAAAACGTGTGTTCCACATCCCGACAGCGACCACATGCACGTTACTACGGTAGATGTTGGTGGACCTCAATTGTTGAATATAGTTTGTGGTGCGCCAAATGTTGCTGAAAATCAGAAAGTTATTGTTGCTACAATAGGTACAGTGCTTTATGACGGCGACAAAAGTTTTACCATAAAAAAGTCGAAGTTGCGAGGTGTTGTTAGCGAGGGCATGATATGTGCCGAAGATGAGATCGGCGTTGGTACAAGTCATGCGGGAATTATTGTGCTACCTGACGATGTAAAAGTGGGTACACCAGCATCAGAAATTTTCGATGTTAAATCAGATACAGTTTTTGAAATTGGGATAACGCCCAATCGTATTGATGGTGCAAGCCATATTGGTTGTGCGCGTGATATATTTGCATTTTTGAACAATGCGCCTGTTGGTGTGTGTCAAAATGTTAACTTAAAAATGCCAGATGTAAGCAATTTTAAAGTTGATAATGCTTCGCTAACTATACCAGTTGAGGTGGAAAATACCGAGGCTTGTAAACGTTATAGTGGCTTAACAATCAGCGGTATAACAATTAAACCATCTCCAGAATGGTTGAAACGCGATTTGGAAGCTGTTGGTATTCGTAGTATCAACAATGTGGTGGATGTTACAAATTATATCCTTTATGAAATTGGTCAGCCATTGCACGCTTTTGATGCTGATAAAATTAAAGGTAACAAAGTGGTTGTTAAGACGTTAGCCGATGGAACAGAATTTGTAACGCTTGACGGTGTGGCTCGCAAACTTAGTGGAGAAGACCTTATGATTTGCAATGCCGAAGAACCGATGTGTATGGCAGGAGTTTTTGGTGGGCTTGATAGCGGAATATCAGAAAATACAAAAAATGTATTTTTAGAAAGTGCTTGTTTCAACCCTGTAAGTATTAGAAAATCAGCAAAAAGACACAATTTGCATACCGATGCTGCATTCCATTATGAACGTGGTTGTGATGCTAATAATACGGTGTACGTTTTAAAACGTGCTGCAATGCTTATAAAAGAGGTGGCTGGTGGTGAAATTTCGTCCGAAATTATTGATGTTTATCCTTCGGTGGTTGACAAAAAACAAATCACAGTTACTTTTGAATATCTAAATCGTATTTTCGGCAAGAATATACCTACAGAGAAAATTGTAAGTATTTTAAAAAGTCTTGACTTTGAAATTGCTGCTCAAAACGATAAAGAATTAACAGTTTTGGCGCCTACTTATCGTGTTGATGTTACGCAGCCTTGCGACGTAGCCGAGGAAATTTTGAGAATTTATGGTTACGACAATATTGAAATTCCAAACGAGGTTCATTCGGTTTTGTCTTTTGAACAAAAACCAAATAAAACTAAGCTTGTTAACAGAATTTCTGATTATTTAAGTGATAACGGTTTTTGTGAGGCTATGAACAATAGCCTTAGCCAAAGCGAATATTACAATGGTTTAGAAAGTTACAAATCAGAAAATCTTGTAATGGTTCTCAATCCGTTGAGTGCTGTAATGAATTGTATGCGAAGCACATTGTTGTTTGGCGCATTGGAATCTGTGGCGTTTAACATTAATCATAAAAATGATGATATTAAACTTTATGAATTTGGTGATGTTTGGACGTTGGGGCTTAAAAAGAGCGATAACAACGGAAAACTTGCTGATTATGCCGATGAAACTCATCTTATGATTGTTACCAGTGGGCTTCGTCAAAGGGCAAATTGGATAACAGTGCCAATTAAAAGCGATTTTTATTATCTTAAAACTTGTGTCAATAATATTTTGGAAAAAATGGGGTATAATATTGACAGTTTGCAAGTTACAGAAACAGAAAAAACAGATATTTTTTCATTTGGACTTAAATATTCTATTGGAAAAGAAACCATTGCAGAGTTTGGGTCTATTTGTAAAAAATTGTTGAAGAATTTTTCAATAGATCGTACTGTTTTTTATGCAGAAATAAATTGGAACAACGTTTTGAAATTTGTGCCTAAGAGCATAAAATATAAACCAGTTTCTAAATTTCCAGAAGTTGAACGCGACTTTGCTCTTCTATTGGACGAAAAGGTTAAATTTGAGGACATAAAACGGCTTGCTTTTAAAACTGAAAAACAGTATCTTAAAGAAGTTTCTATTTTTGATGTTTATCAAGACGAAAAACTTGGCGATGGCAAAAAATCGTATGCGGTGTCGTTCACTTTTCAAAATTCGGAAAAAACTTTCACCGACAAGGAAATCGACAAGATTATGAACAACTTACGCATTCAGTTTGAACAAAAACTCGGAGCGCAAATAAGATAATTTGTGAAAGTATAAAAAGAAAAACAAACAATCATTATAAAATGAACAAAATAATAAAGAAAAAATTTTTTTCGGAAAATGTTGTGCAATTTGTTGTAGAAGCACCCGAAATTGCACGTACAAGAAAAGCCGGAAACTTTGTAATTCTTCGTCTTGACGAAAAAGGCGAAAGAGTTCCTCTCACTATTTCGGAGGCTGACACCGAAAAAGGCACAATCACAATCGTTGTGCAGAGAATCGGTGTTTCAACTTTCAAACTCGCTGCAATGAATGAGGGCGATTATATTCACGATGTTGTAGGACCGCTCGGACACCCGACTCATATTTTTAAAGCCGGAACAGTATTGGCTTGCGGCGGTGGTGTTGGCGTTGCGCCGTTACTGCCTATTGTTCAAGCATTTAAAGAGGCTGGAAATCGTGTTATTTCGATTCTTGCTGCAAGAAACAAAGACCTAATTATTCTTGAGGACGAAATCAGAAAATATTCCGACGAAGTTATAATTATGACCGATGACGGAAGTTACGGTAAAAAAGGCGTTGTAACTGTTGGAATGGAAGATGTTATTGCAAGAGAAAAAGTTGATTTTTGTGTTGCAATAGGTCCTGCTATCATGATGAAATTCTGCGCGTTGACAACTCAAAAACACGAAATTCCTACCGTTGTCAGCCTTAATACCATCATGGTTGACGGAACGGGAATGTGCGGTGCGTGTCGTGTAAAAGTAGACGGAAAAACAAGGTTCGTTTGTGTTGACGGTCCTGAATTTGATGCTCATAAAGTGGATTTCAACGAGATGCTCATGCGTATGGGCGCATACAAAGAGCAAGAAAAAGCCGCATTTGAAGCCTATAAAACATCTTTGAATTAATCTCAATGAGAAAAATTAACATTCAATCAAGAAATTAAAAATGACAGATTATAAAGCAGAAAGGGCTCAGGCATGGAGAGAGGAACTCAGAAAGTCGTTTCCAGCAAAAGAGCGTACTAATCTCAGCCGCGTTGAAATGCCCATGCAAGACAAAATACAAAGACGGACGAACAACAAAGAAGTTAACCTCGGACTTACCGAAGAAATGGCAGTGCAAGAATCTCACCGCTGCCTTGACTGCGCAAATCCAACTTGCGTTACAGGTTGTCCTGTAAATGTCAACATTCCGAAATTTATTAAGAAAATAGAAGCAAAAGATTTCTTAGGTGCGGCTTCGGTTATAAAAGAAACTTCTACTTTGCCAGCAGTTTGCGGACGTGTTTGCCCTCAAGAAAAACAATGCGAATCGCAATGTTTCTACACTCAAAAACTTAAAAAGCCAGCAGTTGCAATCGGTTATCTTGAGCGTTTTGCTGCCGACTACGAAAGAGAAAGCGGCAAAATGTCAATACCCGAATGTGAAAAACCTAACGGCATAAAAGTTGCCGCAATCGGGTCAGGTCCTGCTTCGCTTGCTTGGGCGGCTGACATGGCAAGAAAAGGTTACGATGTTACTGTTTTTGAAGCACTTCACGAAATTGGCGGCGTTTTGAAATATGGTATTCCAGAGTTCCGTCTGCCTAAAAAAATAGTTGATGTTGAAATAGAAAACCTTGGCAAAATGGGCGTTAAATTCTTGACTAACACCATTATAGGTCGTACCATTTCGATTGACACTTTGCGCGAAAGAGGGTTCAAAGCATTCTTTATTGCTGCCGGTGCAGGTTTGCCACGTTTTATGAATATTGAAGGCGAAAACGCTAACGGTATTTTCTCGTCAAACGAATATTTGACACGTGTTAACCTTATGCACGCTGCTGACCCTGAATACGATACGCCTGTTATCAAAGGCAAAAACGTTATTGTTGTAGGTGGTGGAAACACAGCAATGGACTCTGTAAGAACGGCAAAACGTCTTGGCGCAGAACGTGCGATGATAGTTTACAGACGTTCTGAACAAGAAATGCCTGCACGTCTTGAGGAGGTTCATCATGCAAAAGAGGAAGGTGTTGAGTTTCTGACTCTTAACAATCCTGTTGCATACATTTCCAACGACAAAGGACAAGTTCAGCAAGCGAAAATTCAAAAAATGGAACTTGGCGAACCTGACGCTTCTGGACGTCGTAGCCCCGTTCCTATTGAAGGTAGCGAATATTTGGTTGATGCTGATACTGTGGTAGTTGCAGTTGGAGTGTCGCCTAACCCGATTATCACTTCGGCTATTGAAGGCTTGGATGTTGACCCAAAACGTAGAACAATCACCGTTAATCCCGAAAACAATCAGTCAAACATTCCCGACATTTTTGCGGGTGGCGATATTGTCCGCGGTGGAGCAACAGTAATCCTCGCAATGGGCGACGGTAGAAAAGCCGCTCAAGGCGCAGACGAGTATTTAAAAAGTTTGAAATAAGAAAATTTTCGATTCATTTTTTCGGCTGACACAAAAAATATGTCAGCCGTTTTTTTTATTGGTTAAACAAAAATGCAGTCTGCTTGGTTTCTTAAAATTGTTTTTTTAATTTTGCTTTCATAATTAAAAAACAATCACTATGAAAATTAGATATTCTCAGATTACTGTTATTCCTGGAAACCCTGCAAAAAATTATGAAACATGTTTTGATGCTGCTTTAAGAGCCAAAACTGCTGGAGTTAACCTCTTGATTTTGCCTGAGATGGCTATACCTGGTTATATGGTTGGCGACAAGTGGGAAGAAAACGATTTTATTGACGATTGCGAGTATTATTCAAACCAACTTGCCAAGGAAACCAACGAAAATTTTTCGTTAATATTTGGTTCTGTGGCATTTTACGAAAGCGTTTTTGGTAAGCCACAAAATGGTTTTGATGGTCGCAAGGCAAAAATGAATGTGGCTTATATTGCCTCTAATGGTAAAGTGGAATATCAAATAAAAACACTCTTGCCCAACTATCGCGAATTTGAAGAGCCAAGGCACTTTTTGGATAATCTCACAGCTACTACAATGTTTTCAGAAGGTAGTATATCGCAAATGTTTAAGTTACGTGAAATTAATGATGTCAAGTTTGGTGTAACTATTTGTGAAGATGGTTGGGACGATGATTACAATCTTGCCCCTTTGAAAATTCTTGGAGAAATGGGTGCCGAAGTGCTTGTTAATATTAGCTATTCGCCATTTACAGCAGGCAAAAATCAAAGTCGAATACGCCATTTTTCTAATCATGCCAAAACTCTTAAAAAGCCAGTAATTTATGTTAACGGACTTGGACTTCAGAATAATGGCAAGACAATTTTCTGTTTTGATGGCAGTTCGGCAGCGTGGGATTGTAATGGCAATCTTATTGCCCATAGTGGTATGTACACGCAAGAAGATGTTGATTTTTTATATCAAGATGGAAAAATTTCGGCAGTTGATGCACCACAATACATTCAAAGAAATGAACTTGAAGATATTCATGCAACGCTTATTTACGGCATAAAAAATTATATGTCGCAAAATGGACTTAAAAGAGTAGTAATCGGAGCATCGGGTGGGGTGGACTCTACTCTCGCTGCTGCTTTGTATGCCGAAGCAATTGGAAAAGAGAATCTTTTGCTTGTTAACATGCCTACAAAATTCAATTCTCAAACAACCATTTCTATTGCACAAAAATTGGCGCATAATCTTGGTTGTTGGTACACATCTGTTCCAGTTTCGGAAAGTGCAGAATTAACCAAACGTCAGATAAATGGCTTAAAGTCAACAAATTCGGAAGGAGAAACAATGGAAATAATACTTTCGGGGTTTAACATGGAAAATGTTCAGGCACGCGACAGAGGATCGCGCATACTTGCTGCAATAGCCAGTGGTTGGGGGGGCGTTTTTACCAATAACGGCAATAAAACCGAAACCACTGTTGGCTATGCTACGCTTTATGGCGATGTGGCTGGATTTCTTGCAGCCTTGGGCGATTTGTGGAAACATACGGTTTATGATTTGTGTAGGTTTATTAATTCAAAAGCCAAAAAAGAAATTGTTCCTGTGGAAGTATTAACATTAAAACCTTCTGCTGAACTGTCAGAAAATCAAGCTGTTGATAAAGGTCTTGGAGATCCGTTGATTTACCCTTATCACGATAGACTTTTTGAATCTTTTCAACAATGGTGGAATAGGGCATCGCTTGCCGACATTTTGCAACATTATTTGGATGGTAATTTGGCTGATTTTCTTAATCATGGTTTAGAATCAGAATTGGACGAAAATATGATACGTAAAAATTTTCCTGATGCAAAAACTTTTGTTGCCGATTTGGAACGTTGGTATAAGTTGTTTAAAGGAATGGCTGTTGCAAAACGTATTCAAGCTCCGCCAATAATTGCTGTTACGCGTCGTGCATACGGTTTTGACTATCGCGAATCGGCAATTCAGCCATATTTTACGCGTAAATACTTGGAACTTAAGGAAAAAGCATTGAAATAAGAAATCTGAATGGGTGGGGAAGTTTTTTATTTTTTTGATAAAATTAAATACTAAATTATTATGAGCTTCAAATTATTAAAATCTACTTTGGCAGTTATTACTTTTGTTGGAGCAATTGGTTGTATTAACCAAAAGCAAGATTGCAATTTTAAAATTAATGGTACTATTGCTGACGAAATTAACGATAGTGCATATTTTGTTTTTATAGGTGATTCTCTTATGAATATGCCGCAGACAAAAATTCCTGTTGATACTATAGTTGCAACAAACAAAAAATTCAGTTATTCTTACAATATAAACGAACCACGTTGGATTTATTTACAAGCTATTTTTAAAAGTGGTGAAGTGTGTGGTACATACGTTGATTTTTTAGCTGTGCCAAACCAAACCGCTAATCTTAAAGTTTGTAATGGTTATTACGAATTAGATGGAACGCCATTTTATAAACAATGGAATACTCTTGATACGATGATACGTTCGTCGCGCAATAAAATACAGTTGATGAGCGAAGCATTGAAAAACAAAATTGGAGTTACAAACGAAGATGTTACCGAATATAGAAAAAATGTGCAAGATATTACTCAAAGCATTAGAGATTACATACTTACTCATAAAAACGAAGAAGGAACAATGTTTTTGGGGTCGATGGTAGGCTTGGCTACTGCGCATGAAATGTTTGACGACATTGATCCACAGATTAGAAATGGTCGTTTTAAAATTCATATCGATAGACTTTTGCAAGCTGAAGACGAGGCTCGTAGGCGCGAAACTGAAAAACGTGAAGCAGTAGAAAAAACGTCTGCGGGTAAAATGTTTTCGGATTTTTCTGTAGAATATCAAGGAAAAGAATATAAACTTTCTGATTATGTTGGCAAAGGCAAATATGTTTTGGTAGATTTTTGGGCATCGTGGTGTGGACCATGTCGTGGAGAAATTCCAAACTTAATAGCTGTTTACAACAAATATAAGGGTAAGAATTTTAATGTGTTAGGCGTTGCATCGTGGGATAATCCAGAAGATACACAAAAAGCAATTGATGACATGAAAATTCCTTATCCACAAATTATTAATGCGCAAAAATCTGGAACAGATGTGTATGGAATACAAGGTATTCCTGAAATTATTCTTTTTGGACCCGATGGAACAATTCTAAAACGTGGTTTGCGTGGTAATGATATTGAAATTGAATTGAAAAAATATCTAAAATAAAAGATGTTTTCGATTTGATATTTGGTTGGTAATAATGTAAATTAAACATGAGAATTTTACTAATTTCCTTTGTTGCAATTTGCCTTTTTGATTCGTGTGGAAAAGACGGCAGTAGTTCTGAAGATAGCGACACTATTACAGATACTTCTTCTAAAACCGCGACATCATCCGACGACTACCGTGGACTGATGCGCGACTTTGTAATAGCAATCAGCAAAAAAGCTAAGAGCGAACAGCCTGATTTTGTAGTAATTCCCCAAAATGGCATCCAGCTCGTTACCACAAATGACGAGCCAGACGGTCCACTTGCCGAAAAATACCTTGCAGCCATCGATGGACACGGGCAGGAAGACATTTTTTACGGTTCTCCCGACGACAATATCGCTACTTCCAAAAACGATACCGAATGGTTACGCTCATACCTTGACCGTTCAAAGGCTCAAGGCAATGTAATTCTTTGTACCGACTACTGTAGTACTGACAGCAAAATTATGGATTCACGCCAAAAGAACGCCGAAGCCGGGTATTTGTCATACCAAGCCATAGAACGAGACTTGAATGTAATTCCAGATTATGCACCTTATAACGAAAACTCAAACGACATTACATCACTAAAAGATGCCAAAAATTTCTTATATCTTCTTGAACTAAGCAATTTTAAGTCGAAAGACGACTTCATAACAGCCATAACCAACACCAATTATGATGTACTGATTACGGACTTGTTTTTTTATGACGACCTTGCTTTTACTGCCGACGATGTGGCAAAATTACGCAAAAAGCATAATGGCGGTTCACGCATGGTGGTTTGTTACATGTCGATAGGCGAGGCGGAGGACTACCGTTTCTACTGGCAAAACGACTGGAAAACCGACTCTCCATCTTGGCTTGATGAAGAAAACTCAGATTGGAAAGGCAATTTTAAAGTAAAATATTGGGATTCAAAATGGCAAAAAATCATTCTTGATGATTACCTTATCAAAATTTTAAATGCAGGGTTCGATGGTGTTTATCTTGACATTATTGATGCTTTTGAATATTACGAAGAATAGATGTAAAAAGTTCTTTGTATTGTTTTGACCCTGTGGATACTGGTTGTTTCCACAAGGTCAAAACATCACATTGGTAGGGTATTTTTCCTCACTCAACCATAATTTCGCTCACGCCGATAAACTCGTCCATCATTCCGATGAATTGGTGGTCGGCATCCTCAACGGGCGTGAACTTGATGTCGAGATGACACCAAAGGAATATCGAGGTAAGTAGCCAAATGTAGACAATCGCACCTTATTTATTCTATCGTCCATTTCTAACGTTAAATTATCTTAAAATCTAAAAATATCGCTTGCGATATAAATTTTATTTTCTAATTTTATGTCGTGAACGATATAAATAATTTCAAGATTAAAAATATGGCAAAGATTTACGATTTTAAGGCTCTCACAAGTAGAGGTAAGGAACTCGATTTCAAGGAGTTTGAGGGTAAGGTGTTGTTGATTGTCAACACAGCGAGCAAGTGCGGTTTCACTCCGCAGTTTGCAGGTTTGGAAGCATTGAACCAAAAATTCAAGGACAAGGGATTGGTTGTGATTGGTTTTCCGTGCAATCAGTATGCCTCGCAAGACCCGGGCAGCGACAGCGAGATTGAGGGTTTCTGCCAATTGAACTATGGCGTAACTTTCCAAATTATGAAAAAAATCGATGTCAACGGCGCAAATGCCGACCCGATTTTCGAGTATCTCAAATCGCAGGCACCCACCGAGGAATACCATGGACTGAAGGCAAAGGCTGCCAAAGCCCTCTTCAAGACCATCAGCAAGAGCGTGGAAAAGGACAGCGACATCAAGTGGAACTTCACCAAATTCCTGATTTCCAGAGACGGCACCACCATCAAACGCTACGCCCCCACCACCGATCCCAAGGATTTCCAGCAGGATGTGGTGGCAATGCTCAACCAATAGTCCCCTCGGTGAACGCCCATTTTCTAATTGCAAGATTGCAAGATTTTTCGTAACTAAACAGGGCTGTGTCATAATATAACGACGCAGCCCTGTTATTTATTTCAAACGCGAATCACACGAATCACACGAATGATTGCCATTCCGAGACTGAGCAAATTCGTTCCTGTGCGTTTGTTCTTCCTTCCTTATATATGGAGGAAGAACGAATGAACGGGCATGCACAAAGAACGAACACACAAACAGGACTATTATGGACACATGCCATCGCTACCAACTCGACAGCCCCCGTGTGACAGGAAGAAGTGCTTCATGCGCCCACCAGCCCCAACACCTCTGGCTCTACGCTCGCCTTGCACTTGTCCTTGCATAGTATTTCAGAGGTGGGAGGCACGCTGTGCCTGTGGCCAAGGCATAGTAATGCGGAGCACCGAAGAATACTATAGTTATTAACCCCTTTAAGACCAAACAAAACGATAGCAAACAAAACGATTAGGAGCATTCCCTACAGCCTCTGCTCTCGCCCCGTAGGGGCAGAAATTCCCCTCCTACAGGCGAAGAAGGCCTTCAGATGATTGCCCTTTGGCAATCAGAGCCTGATGAGGGGGTAAGGGTGACCCCTCCTGCCCTCCCCTGTAGGGGAGGAATAGCAGGAAGGAATATTCCCCTCCTACAGGCGAAGAAGGCCTTCAGATGATTGCCCTTTGGCAATCAGTGCCTGATGAGGGG